>DATJCF010000190.1:0-1999 GCA_035514935.1 Rhodanobacter sp.
GACCTTGCCCGGCATGATCGACGAGCCCGGCTGCAGCGCCGGCAATTCGATCTCGCCCAAGCCCGCCAACGGGCCGGAATTCATCCAGCGCAGGTCGTTGGCGATCTTCATCAGGCCCACCGCCAGCGTCTTCAACTGGCCGGACAGTTCCACCGCCGCATCCTGCGCCGCCATGCCCTCGAAATAATTTTCCGCCGACTCGAACTTCACCCCGGTCAGCTTCTTCAACTGCTGCGCGATGGCCGGGCCGAATTTCGGATCGGCATTGATGCCGGTACCCACCGCGGTGCCGCCCTGCGGCAGCCGGCGCATGCGCTTCAGCGCGTCCTCGATCCGTTCAATGGCGGAACCGATCTGCGCCGACCAGCCGGACAGTTCCTGCCCGAAGGTGATCGGCATCGCGTCCATCAGGTGGGTGCGGCCGGTCTTGGGTGTGTGCTTCAACTCGCGCGCGCGCTTGTCGATCGCCTTCTTCAAATGCTTCAGCGCCGGCAGCAACTGCTCGCTGGTGGTGAGCGTGGCGCTGACGTGGATCGTGGTGGGGATCACGTCATTCGAACTCTGCCCGTAATTGACGTGATCGTTCGGATGCACCTTCGCGCCCGCGGCGACTGCCAGGTGCGCGATCACCTCGTTTGCATTCATGTTGGTGCTGGTGCCCGAGCCGGTCTGGAAGATGTCGATCGGGAACTGCGCGTCGTACTGGCCATCAGCTACGGCCAGCGCCGCCTTGCGAATCGCCGCCGCCTGCCCCTTTTTCAGATGACCCAGCGACAGGTTGACGTCAGCGGCGGCGGCCTTGATCAACCCCAGCGCGCGGATGAACTGGCGCGGCAGGTGCAGGCCGGAAATCGGGAAGTTGTCGATCGCGCGCTGGGTCTGCGCGCCGTACAGCGCGTCGGCAGGCACCTGCAGTTCACCCATGCTGTCGTGTTCGATGCGGAAGTTGCTCATTGGGGAGATCCTTTATTTCTCGGTCGCAACCATTCATGCCAAACGTAGCGCTGAAAGCGCCGCGCCCAGGGGAAACGGGACAACACTATAGGCCGCCAAGCACCAAGGCGCCGTCAATGTAAAATGGCGGTTTTCCCCTTGCCGGAACCTGCCGATGTCCACTCACACCCTGACCGCCCTGTCCCCGCTGGACGGCCGCTACGCCGGCAAGGTCGAAGCACTGCGCCCGATCTTCAGCGAGTTCGGCCTGATGCACCGGCGCGTACACGTGGAAATCGAATGGCTGCTGGCGCTGGCCGCCGAACCGAAGATCGCCGAACTGCCACCGTTCAACGCCGCCCAGGTCGCTACCCTGAAAGCCATCGCGGACGATTTCAGCGTGGCCGACGGCGAGCGCATCAAGGCGATCGAAGCCACCACGAACCACGATGTGAAGGCGGTCGAGTATTTCATCAAGGAAAAGATCGGCGCCGACGCCAGCCTGGCCCAGGCCAAGGAATTCGTGCACTTCGCCTGCACCAGCGAGGACATCAACAACCTTTCCTACGCGCTGATGCTGCGGGACGCACGCACCCAGGTGCTGCTGCCGCAACTGGACGCCGTCGCCGCGACGTTGCGCGAACTGGCCCATGCCAACGCCGCGCTGCCGCTGCTCTCGCGCACCCACGGCCAGACCGCCTCGCCCAGCACGCTGGGCAAGGAAATCGCCAATGTGGTGGCGCGCATCGAACGCCAGCGCCGGCAACTGGCCGCGGTGGACGTCTCGGGCAAGATCAACGGTGCCGTGGGCAACTACAACGCCCACACCATCACCTACCCCGACCTGGATTGGCAGTGCTTCTCGCAGGGTTTCGTGGAAAGCCTGGAGCTGGACTACAACGCCTACACCACCCAGATCGAGCCACACGACAACGTCGCCGAATACTGCGACGCCGTGCGCCGCGCCAACACCATCCTGATCGACCTGGCCCGCGACATCTGGGGTTACATCTCGCTGGGTTATTTCAAGCAGACGCTGAAAGCCGGCGAAGTTGGCTCGTCGACC
>DATJCF010000191.1:0-29368 GCA_035514935.1 Rhodanobacter sp.
CATCGAGACGATGGGCGGCGTGATGACCAAGCTGATCGAGAAGAACACCACGGTGCCGACCAAGGCCTCGCAGACCTTCTCCACCGCCGACGACAACCAGACCGCGGTGACCGTGCACGTGCTGCAGGGCGAGCGCGAGCGCGCCAACGCCAACAAGTCGCTGGGCAAGTTCGACCTGCAGGGCATCGACCCCGCGCCGCGCGGCATGCCGCAGATCGAGGTCACGTTCGACATCGACGCCAACGGCATCCTGCACGTGTCGGCCAAGGACAAGAAAACCGGCAAGGAACAGAAGATCGAGATCAAGGCCGGTTCCGGCTTGTCCGATGAAGAGGTCGCGCGGATGGTCGCCGACGCCGAGGCCAACAAGGAGGAGGACCGCAAGTTCCACGAACTGGTCGCCACCCGCAACAAGGCCGATCAGCTGGTGCACGCCACCCGCAGTGCGCTGAAAGAGCATGGCGGCAAGGTGCCGGCGGATCAGCTCAGCAGCATCGAGGGCGCGCTGTCCGATCTGGAGAAAGCCAAGGACGGTGACGACAAGGCCGCGATCGAATCGAAGATCGAGAAGCTGGAGCAGGCGTCGCAGGCACTGCAGGCCGCCGCGCAGGGTGGCGGTGCGGCCGACGATGGCGCCCAGACGGCTCCGGGCGGTGGTTCCGCCCAGCCCGACGACGTGGTGGATGCCGAGTTCACCGAGGTCAAGGACGACGAAAAGAAGTGATCGTCAGCTAGTCGGCGCCGCCGATTGACGCAGCCCGCGCCGCAGGAATTCCCGCGGTGCGGGCTGTTTGCTGAGAGGGACATGGTCCGCGGTGGGCGGGCCATCGCAAGGTCAACAGGTTGTGGGTAGATGAATGAGCAAGCGTGATTACTATGAGGTCCTGGGTGTCGAGCGCACGGTCGCCGAAGGCGATCTGAAGAAGTCCTTTCGCCGCCTGGCGATGAAGTACCACCCGGACCGCTGCCCGGACGATCCGACGGCGCAGGAGAAGTTCAAGGAGGCCAAGGAGGCCTACGAAGTGCTGTCGGACGCTTCGAGGCGCGCGATGTACGACCAGCACGGCCATGCGGCCTTCGAGGGTGGCATGGGCGGCCGCGGCGGTGCCGGCTTCGGCGACGTGGGCGATATTTTCGGGGACATCTTCGGCGACATCTTTGGCGGTGGCGGACGTGGCCGTCCGCGACGCGGTTCCGACTTGCGCTACATCATGGAGCTGGATCTGGAGGAGGCCGTCTTCGGCGTCAGCCGCCAGATCGAGGTGCCCACCCAGGTCAACTGCCAGCACTGCAATGGCTCGGGTTCGGAAGACGGCAAGGTCAGCCAGTGCAAGACCTGTCGCGGCCATGGCCGCGTACGCATGCAGAACGGCATCTTCTCGATCCAGCAGGCATGCCCGCATTGCGGCGGCACCGGCCAGACGATCGAGAAACTGTGCAAGAAGTGCCACGGGGAAGGCCGCCTGGAAGAGACCCGCACGCTGTCGGTGCAGATCCCTGCCGGCGTCGACAACGGCGATCGCATCCGCCTGACCGGGCAGGGCGAAGCCGGCCCCGCCGGATCACCCGCCGGCGACTTGTACGTGGAAGTGCACGTGCGCGAACACGCGATTTTCCAGCGCGAAGGCAACGACCTGTATTGCGAACTGCCGATCCGTTTCTCGCATGCGGCGCTGGGCACGGAACTGCCGGTGCCGACGCTGGAAGGCGAGGTGCCGATCAGCATCCCGCCCGAGACCCAGACCGGCCAGGAGTTCCGTCTGCGCGGTCGCGGCGTCAAGTCCGTACGCAGCGGCCGTCATGGCGACCTCATCTGCAAGGTCGTGGTGGAGACGCCGGTACGATTGACGCGGCAGCAGCGCGAATTGCTGGAGCAACTGGAAGCCAGCTTCGACGATGGTGATGGCGGGAAGCACATGCCGCGCGCCAAGACCTGGGGCGAGGGCGTGCGTCAGTTCTGGTCGCGGGTAACCTCGTAATCACGTTCATCGCAAGCCGGCGCAGGTGCTGCGCCGCAACTTTTCATTTCATTTCATGCCAAGGACGTTCGCCATGACGACGCCACCGATCCGCCTCGCCATCAACGGCGCTTCCGGTCGCATGGGCCGCGCGCTGCTCGCGCTGCTTCGCGACGATTCACGGTTCGAGCTGGTGCATGCGGTTGTGGCGCCGGGTTCGGCGGACGATGGGCAGCCGGTGAATATCCGTCCTGACGCCGCGCTGCGCTTTGCGCACGACTGGGCCGATGCGCCGGCGCTGGATGTGATGATCGATTTCAGCGGACCGGCAGCACTGGATGGCGCGCTTACCCATTGCCTGGCCCACGGCATCGCCTTGGTCAGTGGCACCACCGGCCTCGACGCTGCCATGGAGGCTCGATTGGCGCAGGCTGGCGAACACATGGCATTGTTGCGTGCCGCCAATTTCAGCCTGGGCGTGGCGGTGCTGACGCGCTTGCTGCGCGACGCCGCTGCGGCATTGCCGGATTGGGATCTGGAGATCGTGGAGGCCCATCACAACCGCAAGCAGGATGCGCCCTCGGGCACCGCGCTGGCGCTTGGCCACGCCGCTGCGGACGCGCGCAAGACCACACTCGATCACGCCGCCGTCTACAGCCGCGAAGGTCAGACCGGTCCGCGCGCCGAAGGCAGCATCGGTTTCGCGGTGGTGCGCGGCGGCGACATCGTGGGTGAACACACGGCGTTGTTGATCGGCCAGGGCGAGCGGGTGGAGTTGGGCCATCGCGCGACCGATCGCTCGATTTTCGCGCGTGGTGCCTTGCAGGCGGCGTACTGGCTGAGCCGCCGCCCGGCCGGTCATTGGCAGATCGACGACGTGATCGCCTCGCCGCAATAAGATCCTGCAACGGATGACAAACGCAATGAGGTACCGCGGGCTTGTGGCTTTCCTGCGCTGCCGCTAGGATTCGCGCGTTGTCATTGGGGAGTAGCCAGCCTCGTTTCCCCTGAGGCGTTCGCATCAACAGACTTGGTTGTCGTGTTCCGGCGCCATGGTGCGAACAGCCGCTGATGCCGTCCAGGCGTTGGCGTTGCCCGGCGAGACCTTTGGCCATCGACATGCTTACCCGGCCGGGCGAGCGGTGTCGTTGCGCCATCGGTATTCCGCTCGCCCGGCTTTTCGTTGGTACCCATGCTGCTTACCTGTGTGCTGTTTTTCGGTTCGGCGCTGGCCATCTACCTGGCTTGCGAGTACTTCGTCAACGGCGTGGAATGGTTCGGGCGCAAGCTTGACCTGAGTGCGACGGCCACCGGCACGGTGCTGGCGGCCTTCGGTACCGCGCTGCCGGAAAGTGCGGTCACGTTCGTCGCCGTGATATTCGGCAAGACGCCATCGGCACGCGATATCGGCGTCGGCGCCGCCATGGGCGGGCCGCTGGTGCTGGCCACGATCGCCTATGCCGTCGTTGGCGTGGCGTTGTGGTGCAACCGGCATCGGTTGCGGCGGACTGACCGGATCATCCGGGTCGACCATCAGCGCCTGGCGCGCGACCAGTCATGGTTCCTGGCGATCTTCGTGGTCAAGGTCGGCTTGGGATTGGTGGCGTTCGCCTTCAAGCCGGCGCTCGGCGTGCTGTTTCTGGTGGCCTACGCGTTGTATGTGTGGCGGGAAGTGCGCAGCGAAGACAGTGCCCCGGAAAACGAGTCCCTCGACCCCCTGAAGTTCCGCCCGCACCACGCCGAGCCGGCCATGCGCTGGGTGGTGGCGCAGACGGTGGCGGCGCTGGCGGTGATCGCGGTGGCGGCGCGCGTGTTTGTCAGCCAGCTGGAATCGATCGGCACGGCGTTCGGCCTGCCACCGCACCTCGTGGCGCTGGTGCTGAGTCCGGTGGCGACCGAATTGCCGGAAACCGTCAACGCGCTGATCTGGGTGCGCCAGGGCAAGGAGCGCCTGGCGTTGGCGAATATTTCCGGCGCCATGATGATCCAGGCCACCATCCCCAGCGCGCTGGCGATATTCGCCACGCCCTGGCTGTTCGATACACCGCTGATCGTGTCCGGCGCGCTGACGGCCGTTGCGATCATCTACCTGTGGTGGCTGTTCCGGCGCGGTGGCGTGGATGCCCGCTGGCTATGGCCGGTGGGGCTGCTTTATGGCGTATTCGCTGCCTATGTCAGCTGGCATTTCGCCAGCGCTTAGGAGCCTGCAGCAGCGACGGGCGTGCAGCTCCTTGCGTTTCTGCTGCCGGGATGCTCAATCCGGATGCGAGGCGTTGCGATCGCGTCCGGCGCCGAGGCGCGTATCGAGTTTCCCAAAAATTTTCTTGAACATGCGGGAGAACTTTCCGCGCCGCGTCTTGCGCTGCTTTTCCTCTTCGCTGGTGAGCCAGGAAACCTGGATCACGCGGCGCTCTCCTTCATAGGGCAGATGGCCGTGGAATGAATTGTCGCAACGCTTGAAGGCGGCGAATTCGCCGTACAGCGGCGGCAATTCCGGTGCCACCATCGCGTCGATGTCGTCGATCTTGTGCAGGAACCGCAGGCAGCCGTTGCTGGTATCGGGCCAGCTGTGGTTGAGATAAAGCAGCGCGGTGACCACTTTCGAGCGGCTGTCGGTATGGATGGTGCCGTGGCGCTTGTTCAGCAGCCGGCAAACCGTCACCAGGGTCGGGTATTGCTCCAGCCCGTCGATGCCCAGCCGACGACCAACGGCACTGGCGAAAGAGGGGGCCGTCATGTGCTCCACCAGCGCATTGACGGACGGCCCGCAGTCACCCGGGTCATAGGGGAAAAAACCCGCACTGGGATAGCGTGGAAAATCGTGCTCCAGTTCCCCGCGGGCTTCGTCCGGCAACTGGCCGTGGGCCAGCAGGAAGGGGAAAGGCTGTAGATGCACCGTGGTGTCCGGGCGATCAAGACGCGCGGGATCAAGCAGGACAGCGGTGTGCATACGTCATTCAACTCCATGTAATCGCGGCAAGTGTACCTGTGATCACGGCTATGCCGAAGACGTGGACGGCGAGTCATTCATGCGTCGTAAGGTGGACAGAACCCCCTGTCGCCACCTATCATTTCCAGCCGCCCCGATACCTTTCTTTCCACCGTTCACAAGCCAGCGACCCGCGGCTTGCGGACTTTGCTGCATCTAAAAGGCGGATACCGTATGCCCATTCCCGCTCTGCTTGCCCTCGAAGACGGCAGCCTGTTTCATGGTCATGCCGCCGGCGCCAACGGCGAAACCGTTGGCGAAGTAGTGTTCAACACGGCGATGACGGGTTACCAGGAGATCCTCACCGATCCCTCCTATGCGCGGCAGATGGTCACCCTGACCTATCCGCATGTGGGCAACACCGGCGTGAACGCCGAAGACGCCGAATCCCGCAAGGTGCAAGCCGCCGGCCTGATCGTGCGCGACGTGCCGCGCCGCGCGAGCAACTGGCGCTGCACCGAAAGCCTGTCCGAATACCTGAAGCGCCACGACGTCGTGGCCATCGCCGGCATCGACACGCGCCGTCTCACCCGCATCCTGCGCGTCAAGGGCGCACTGTCCGGTTGCATCGTGGCGGGCGAGCAGATTGACGCGGAGGCGGCACTGGCCAGCGCGCGCGGGTTTGCCGGCCTGAACGGCATGGACCTGGCCAAGGTGGTGAGCACGCGTGAATCGTATGTGTGGAACGAGGGCATTTACGACCTCGATCGCACCGCTTTCAACCAGCCGGCCAAACGCTTCAAGGTCGTCGCCTACGACTTCGGCACCAAGCTCAACATCCTGCGCCTGCTGGCCGAGCAGGGTTGCGAAGTGACCGTGGTGCCGGCGCAGACACCGGCCGCCGATGTGCTGGCGATGAAGCCTGAC
Source organism: Rhodanobacter sp. (assembly GCA_035514935.1). Taxonomy (GTDB): domain Bacteria; phylum Pseudomonadota; class Gammaproteobacteria; order Xanthomonadales; family Rhodanobacteraceae; genus Rhodanobacter. Next base: position 5,815 of record DATJCF010000191.1, read on the forward strand.
GGCGTGTTTCTCTCCAACGGCCCCGGCGATCCGGCCGCGTGCGACTACGCCATCGCGGCGACGCGCACGTTCCTGGAGGCGAAGATTCCCCTGTTCGGCATCTGCCTCGGCCATCAGTTGATGGGCCTGGCATTGGGCGCGCGCACCGTGAAGATGAAGTTCGGCCATCACGGCGCCAATCACCCGGTGAAGGATCTGGACGACGGCCGCGTGCTGATCACCTCGCAGAACCATGGCTTCGCCGTTGATCCGGCCACGCTGCCGGCGAACGCCCGCGTCACCCACACCTCGCTGTTCGACGGTTCGCTGCAGGGCTTTGCGCTCACCGATCGTCCCGCGTTCTGTTTCCAGGGCCATCCAGAAGCGAGCCCCGGCCCGCTGGATGTCGGCTATTTGTTCAAGCGGTTTGCCGCATTGATGGAGGAGGCCCGCTGATGGCCAAGCGTACTGATCTCAAGAGCATCCTCATCATTGGCGCTGGCCCGATCGTGATCGGCCAGGCCTGCGAGTTCGACTACTCCGGCGCGCAGGCGTGCAAGGCGCTGAAGGAGGAGGGCTTCCGGGTCATCCTGGTGAACTCCAATCCCGCCACCATCATGACCGACCCGGAGACCGCCGACGCGGTCTACATCGAGCCGATCAACTGGCAGACGGTGGAGCACATCATCGCCAAGGAGCGCCCGGATGCGGTGCTGCCAACCATGGGCGGCCAGACGGCCCTCAATTGCGCGCTCGATCTGGCCGATCACGGCGTGCTGGAGAAGTACAAGGTCGAACTGATCGGCGCGCGTCGTGACGCCATCCGCATGGCGGAGGACCGCGAGCTGTTCAAGCAGGCGATGACCGACATCGGGCTGGAAAGCCCGCGCTCCGGCGTGGCCAAGAGTTTCGAGCATGCGCTGGAGATCCAGGCCGAACTGGGCTTTCCGGCCATCATCCGGCCCAGCTTTACCCTGGGCGGTTCCGGCGGCGGCATTGCCTACAACAAGGAAGAGTTCGAGCTCATCGTCAAGCGTGGCCTGGAGCTTTCGCCCACGAACGAAGTGCTGATCGACGAATCCTTGCTGGGCTGGAAGGAATTCGAGATGGAAGTGGTCCGCGACACCGCGGACAACTGCATCATCATCTGCGCCATCGAGAACCTCGACCCGATGGGCGTGCACACCGGCGACTCGATCACCGTGGCACCGGCGCAGACGCTTACCGACAAGGAATACCAGCGACTGCGCGATGCATCCATCGCGGTGCTGCGCAAGATCGGCGTGGATACCGGCGGCTCCAACGTGCAGTTCGGCATCAACCCCGATACCGGCCGCGTGGTGGTGATCGAGATGAACCCGCGCGTGTCGCGTTCGTCCGCGCTGGCGTCCAAGGCCACTGGCTTCCCGATCGCCAAGGTCGCCGCCAAGCTGGCGGTGGGCTACACGCTGGACGAGTTGAAGAATGACATCACCGGCGGCCTGACCCCGGCCTCGTTCGAGCCGACCATCGATTACGTGGTCACCAAGATTCCGCGTTTCGCGTTCGAGAAATTCCCGTCGGCGGACGCCCGACTCACCACCCAGATGAAGTCGGTGGGCGAGGTGATGGCGATCGGCCGTACCTTCCACGAATCGCTGCAGAAAGCGTTGCGCGGGTTGGAAATCGGCAAGACCGGACTCAACCCGACCGGGCTGGACATCAGCACCGAAGACGGCCTGGCCACGCTGAAGCGCGAATTGCGCGAGCCGCGGCCGGACCGCGTGTTCCACCTTGCCGATGCGTTCCGCGCCGGCTTGTCGCTGGAAGAAGTGTTCAACCTCAGCCGGGTCGACCCATGGTTCCTGGCCGCGTTCGAAGACATCGTGCTGACCGAGGGCGAGGTCGCGACCCAGGGCGTCACCGCGCTGGACGAGCCGCGGCTGCGTGAACTGAAGCGGCTCGGCTTCTCCGATGCGCGACTGGCCGAACTGCTTGGTTCCGACGAGGCCGCCGTGCGGCACCTGCGCCACACGCTGGGCGTGCGCCCGGTCTACAAGCGCGTGGATTCCTGCGCGGCCGAGTTCGCCACCAGTACCGCCTACATGTATTCGACCTACGAGGAAGAATGCGAGGCCGAGCCGACCGACCGCGACAAGATCATCGTGCTGGGTGGCGGTCCCAACCGCATCGGGCAGGGCATCGAGTTCGACTATTGCTGCGTGCATGCCTCGCTGGCGCTGCGCGAGGATGGCTATGAAACCATCATGGTCAACTGCAACCCGGAAACCGTGTCCACAGACTACGACACGTCGGATCGCCTGTACTTCGAGCCGCTGACGCTGGAAGACGTGCTGGAAATCGTGGAGCTGGAAAAACCCAAGGGCGTGATCGTGCAGTACGGCGGTCAAACCCCGCTGAAACTGGCACGTGCGCTGGAAGCGGCTGGCGTGCCGATCATCGGCACCAGCCCGGACAGCATCGACCTGGCCGAGGACCGCGAGCGGTTCCAGCAGATGATCGAGAAGATCGGCCTGAAACAGCCGTCCAATCGCACCGCGCGCAACGCCGACGAGGCGCTGGCGCTGGCGCGCGAGATCGGCTACCCGCTGGTGGTGCGCCCGAGCTACGTGCTGGGTGGCCGTGCGATGGAAGTGGTGCACGACGACGCCGACCTGTCGCGCTACATCCGCGACGCGGTGAAAGTGTCCAACGACTCGCCCGTGCTGCTGGATCGCTTCCTCGACCACGCGGTGGAGGTGGATGTCGACGTGATCGCCGACGCCACCGGCCAGGTACTGATCGGCGGCATCATGGAGCACATCGAGGAGGCCGGCGTGCATTCGGGCGATTCGTCCTGCTCGCTTCCGCCGTACTCGCTGTCGGCGTCGTTGCAGGATGAGCTGCGCCGCCAGGCCGCGGCGATGGCGCGCGAGCTGAAGGTCGTCGGCCTGATGAACACCCAGTTCGCGATCCAGGGCGACACGGTCTACATCCTGGAAGTGAACCCGCGTGCCTCGCGCACCGTACCGTTCGTGTCCAAGGCCACCGGCGTACCGCTGGCCAAGATCGCCGCCCGCGTGATGGCCGGCCGCACACTGGCCGAACTGGGCGCCACGCGCGAGGTGATTCCGGCGTACTACTCGGTGAAGGAAGCCATCTTCCCGTTCCTGAAGTTCCAGAACGTCGATCCGATCCTCGGTCCCGAAATGCGTTCCACCGGCGAGGTGATGGGCGTGGGCCGCAGCTTTGGTGCCGCGTTTGCGCGCGGCCACGAGGCCGCCGGCATCCGCACGCCGCCGCGCGGCAAGGTGTTCGTGTCGGTGCGCGATGGCGACAAGGAGCACCTGTTGCCGGTGGCCAAGGAAGTGCTGGCGCGCGGGTTTACCCTGGTGGCCACGTCGGGTACGGCGAGCTACCTGGCCGAGCATGGCGTGGTCTGCGAGCGCATCAACAAGGTGCTCGAAGGACGCCCGCACATCGTGGACTTGATCAAGAACGGCGAGATCGTCTATATCGTCAATACCACCGAGGGCAAGCAGGCCATCGCCGATTCGTTCTCGATCCGTCGTGAGGCGCTGCAGCGCCGCGTTACGTACTCCACCACCGTGGCAGGCGCACGTGCATTGGTCCACTCGCTGGATTTCCACAGCGATGGCGAAGTGCACAGCCTGCAGGAACTGCACAGGGAGCTGACCAGATGAGTCGCCCACCGATCACCAAAGCGGGCTCGGAACGTTTGCGCGCCGAGCTCGAGCAACTGAAGTTCGTCGATCGCCCGCGGATCATCGCGGCGATCGCCGAGGCACGCGCACATGGCGACCTGAAGGAAAACGCCGAGTATCACGCCGCCCGCGAGCAGCAGAGCTTCACCGAGGGCCGCATCGGCCAGCTGGAGGGCCTGCTGTCGAACGCGGAGGTCATCGACGTGGCGCAGCTCAAGCCCGGCGAGCGGGTCGTTTTCGGTGCCACCGTGGAGCTGGAAGACGAGGATGCCGGTACGGCGGTGACGTATCAGATCGTGGGCGACCTGGAGGCGGACATCAAACGTCAGATGATTGCCGTGTCGTCGCCGATCGCGCGCGCGCTGATCGGGCACAGCGCCGGCGACAGCATCGAGTTCACGGCGCCCAACGGCGTGAAGCATTACGAGATCATCAGCGTCCGTTATGTCTGAGCGCTGATCTGAGTTCACCGGCTCGACGCCATCGGCACCGGGCCAGAACGAGAAAAGGCCGCTTTCGCGGCCTTTTTCTTCAACTCAACCTTGGCTGAAATCAGCGCTGGCGAGCCTTGAAACGCGGGTTGCTCTTGCAAATCACGAACACCTTGCCGCGACGACGCACAATCTTGCAGTCGCGGTGCCGCGCCTTGGCGGACTTCAAAGAGTTAAGCACCTTCACGGCCGGCTCCTGATACTAAACAATGGACAAGCCAGCAAGTGTAATGGCTTGTCGCGTTTATCACAAGCTGGGCACCACCGCGACTTCCGCCACCGTGGCCAGGAATTTCTCCAGTGCCGGGGACTGGTCCTGGATCCGGCTGGCGGCGGCCAGCAGCAGGTAGGCGTCGGCATCTTCCAGCGGCACATAACTGACCCCCGCCAGCCTTACCGTGCGCATGGTGGCGGGTACCAGGGCCAGCCCGAGGCCGGCTGCCACCAGCGCCAGCAGGCCATTGATCTGCTGCGCGTGCTGGTTGATCCGCGGCTTGAACCCGGCCTTGGCGGCCAGCTTCACCAACCGGTCGTACAAGGTGGCGGCCAGCTCGCGCGGTTGCGTAATGAAGGCATCATCGGCAACTTCGGCCAGCCGCACGCTTTTCCTGGCGGCCAGCGGATGGCCCGACGGCAGCGCCAGCAGGAGTGGTTCGCGGTCGATCACGGTGAGGCGCAGGCTGCGCGCGTCCTTCGTGTGTTGCGGTTCGTCACGGACGAACCCCACGTCGATCTGCCCGGCCAGCAACGCGGCGAACTGGGGTTCGCTGTACATCTCATTGAGCTGGATGCGCACGTTCGGCGCGATCTGGCCGTAACGCAGCAAGGCCTGGGGCAGGGCGGGGTGAAACGACACCGATACGGTGTACGCCAGGCGCAGTTGCCCGCTGTAGCCGGCCGCGGCCGCAAGGACGTGGCTGCGTGCCTCTTCGGCTTTGGCCAGGATCTGCCGGGCCTCTTCCAGGAAAACCCTGCCTGCCTCGGTCAGCGCCACATTGCGCTTGTCGCGTTCCAGCAACCGGACCCCGAGGTCGCGTTCAAGTGCCTGGATTTGCTGCGAAAGTGGCGGTTGCGACAGATGCAGCCGGATAGCGGCGCGGGTAAAGCTGAGTTCCTCGGCGACGGCGACGAAGTAGCGTAACTGGCGGAAATCAAACATATAGCAATGCCGACTAAGTGGAGCGCTAAATATATATTGGTTTCTTTATTGCGTCGGTCATAAACTATCCCTGTCCCATCACTTCCTCCCCCTTGGTGATGGTGGCCCTCGCCCCGCAGCGACGCTATCGCGATATCTGGCTCCCCTCCCCCTCGGGCCCATATTGACGCGTCGCATTTGCGGGGCGTTCTTGTTTTCGCGATCCGCCAATACTGGCGGACCGCGCTTCGGGTCAGAGGCGACAGCCCAGTTGCGTGCCTTGCGCAATGGCGCGTTTGGCATCCAGTTCCGTGGCCACGTCGGCGCCACCAATGACGTGCACCCGCAGGCCGGCGGCGATCAAGGCATCGGCCAGCGCCCGGTTCGGCTCCTGTCCGGCACAGATCACGACATGATCGACCGGCAGGACGTGAGATGCGCCGTCGACCGTGATGTGCAGTCCATCGTCATCGAAGCGCTGGTAGCCCACGTTACCCAGCATGGTGACCTGCTTGGCCTTCAGCGTGGCGCGATGAACCCAGCCGGTCGTCTTGTTGAGCCGTGCGCCAGGCCGTCCCTGGCTGCGTTGCAGCAGCCAGACCTGTCGCGCGGGTGCCTCGGGCCGGGGTTTCTGCAGGCCGGCACGGTTCTGCAGGCTCATGTCCACGCCCCACTCGCGCGTCCAGCGCACGGTATCGGTGGTGGGTGAGGGCATGTGTTCCACCAGGAATTCGGCAACGTCGAAACCGATGCCGCCCGCACCGATGATGGCGACCTTCGCGCCCAACGGATGATGGCGTGCCAGCACATCGAGATAGCTCAGCACGCGCGGGTCATCGTGGCCGGGGAAATTGACGGCGCGCGGCGTGACGCCGGTGGCAATAACCACGTCGTCGTATCCGGCATCGCGCAACGAGGTGGCCGTCGCAGTCGTGCCCAGTTGCACGTCGACCCCGGTATCGGCCAGCTGATGTCGGAAATAGCGCAAGGTCTCGTGAAACTCCTCCTTGCCCGGTATCTGCTTGGCGTAGTTGAACTGGCCGCCGATTTCAGCGGCCTGCTCGATCAGCGTCACCGCATGGCCGCGCTCGCCCAGCGTGCTGGCACATGCCATGCCCGCCGGGCCGGCGCCGATCACGGCAATGCGTTTGCGCGTGGCGGCGGGCTCGGCGCGCAATTCGGTTTCGTAGCAAGCGCGGGGGTTCACCAGGCAACTGGCGCGCTTGTTCTGGAATACATGGTCGAGGCAGGCCTGGTTGCAGGCGATGCACGTATTGATGCGTTCGCTGTGCCCGGCCTTTGCCTTGTTCGTCCAGGCTGGATCGGCCAGCAGCGGGCGCGCCATGGAAACCATGTCCGCTTCGCCGCCGGCAAGAACGCCCTCGGCCACCTCGGGCATGTTGATGCGGTTGGTGGCCACCAGCGGAATCGACACCTCACCTTTCAGTTTCCTGGTGACCCAGGAGAAACCGGCGCGGGGCACGCTGGTGACGATGGTGGGCACGCGCGCTTCATGCCAGCCGATGCCGGTATTGATGATGCTGGCGCCGGCCGCTTCGATGGCCTTGGCCAGCGTCACGATTTCGTCCCACTGCTGGCCGCCCTCGACCAAGTCGAGCATCGACAGGCGATAGATGATGATGAAGTCACGACCGACCGCTTCGCGCGTGCGGCGCACGATTTCGATCGGCAGCCGCATCCGCCGCTCCGCATCGCCGCCCCAGGCGTCGTTGCGGTGGTTGGTGCGTTCGGCGATGAACTGGTTGATCAGATAGCCTTCCGAACCCATCACTTCCACGCCGTCGTAGCCGGCTTCCTGTGCCAGCCGTGCGCAACGGACGAAGTCGTTGATGGTGTGCTCGACACCTTGCGGCGACAGCGCGCGGGGCGTGAATGGCGTGATCGGTGACTTGAGTTTGGACGGCGCCACCGACAGCGGGTGGTAGCCGTAGCGGCCGGCGTGCAGGATCTGCAGGCAGATGCGGCCGCCCTCGGCGTGCACGGCGGTGGTGAGCTTGCGATGCCGCGGTTTGTGCCAGGGCAGGGTCAGTCGGCCACCGAAGGGCTTGAGCCAGCCTGCGATGCTGGGGGCGATGCCGCCGGTGACCATCAGGCCCACGCCGCCGCGTGCCCGTTCCGCGAAATAGGCCGCCAGCTTGTCGTAATCGCGGGCCCTGTCTTCGAGCCCGGTGTGCATCGAACCCATCAGGATGCGATTGGGCAGGACGACATGGCCGAGATCCAGCGGGGCGAACAGGTGCGGGTAATTCATGGTGGCGCCACCTCAAACGGTCGTATGAATGTGCCGGTATCGAAGCGGTAAAAGCAAGGGGCGCCGTCATGTGCGGAGCGGTGAGCGCCGAAATACGGGGGAAGCCGGCGTCCACGTCGGGCCTCGTGGCGGTGACGGGTTAAACTTCGTCATTCGACGTTACGATCAGGAATCTCCATGCCGCACGCTTCATCCGTTCCCGTGTTGACCATCGACGGGCCGTCCGGATCGGGCAAGGGCACGATCAGCGCGCTGGTGGCGCAACAGCTTGGCTGGCATCTGCTGGATTCTGGCGCGCTGTATCGCGCGATCGGCTACGCGGCCGGCATGGAAGGGCTGGACCTGTCGGATGTGGAAGCCGTGACGCGCTGCGCGCAGACCACCCGGATCCAGTTCCGGGCGAAGAAGGGTGCCGAGACGCGGGTGATCGTCAACGGCCACGATGCCACCGACGAATTGCGCACCGAGACGGCCGGGGCTGCGGCGTCGGCGATCGCATCGGTACCGTCGGTGCGCGAGGCCCTGGTTTCCCTGCAATTGGGCTTCCGCAAGGCGCCCGGACTGGTGGCGGACGGGCGCGACATGGGCACGGTGATCTTCCCCGATGCCGCGTTCAAGGTTTTCCTCACGGCCAGCGCCGCCGAGCGTGCGAAAAGACGCTATAAGCAGTTGAAAGACAAGGGGCTCAGCGTTACACTTTCCGGCCTTCAGCGCGAAATTGAGGCGCGTGACAGCCGCGATGCATCGCGCGCGGTCGCGCCGCTCAAGCCCGCCGCCGATGCGTTGCTGGTGGATACCACCGGCATGGGCATCGACGAGGTCGTCGCGAAAGTACTTGCCGTCGTGCAGCCCTGACCGGTTGCACGGCGGTTTTTGCGCCCCTGCCGCGGCAGGGGATTTTGGCCAACGGTGGCTTGCGACCGGTTCGACAGAACCGCCGAAGACACCCTCAACCGGTGGACCGATGATTTCGTGGCCAACACAGACGCCACAGCCAGCGGTCCTTTCCCACTATGGAATCAACATGACTGAAAGTTTTGCCGAACTGTTTGAACAGAGCCAACAGGCTATCTCCAAGCTGAAGCCCGGCGCCATCGTCACCGGCATCGTTGTGGAAATCCGCAACGACGTCGTCGTGATCAACGCCGGCCTGAAGAGCGAAGGCATCGTCCCGATCGAGCAGTTCAAGGACGAGCAGGGCGTGCTGGAGGTGCAGGTTGGCGACGAGGTGAAGGTTGCCCTCGAAGCCCTGGAAGACGGGTTCGGCGAAACCAAGCTGTCGCGCGAGAAGGCCAAGCGCTCGATGGTGTGGGACGACCTGGAGCAGGCGTTCGACAAGGAAGAAACGATCAAGGGCATGATCTCGGGCAAGGTCAAGGGCGGTTTCACCGTCGACATCAAGGACGTTCGCGCGTTCCTGCCCGGTTCGCTGGTCGACGTGCGCCCGGTGCGCGAGCCGACCTACCTCGAGGGCAAGGAGCTCGAGTTCAAGATCATCAAGCTGGACCGCAAGCGCAACAACGTGGTGGTCAGCCGCCGCGCCGTCGTCGAGACCGAGTTCTCCGAGGAGCGCGAGAAGCTGCTTGAGCGCCTGACCGAGGGTGCCGTCGTCAAGGGTGTGGTGAAGAACCTCACCGATTACGGCGCATTCGTGGACCTGGGCGGCATCGACGGCCTGCTGCACATCACCGACATGGCGTGGAAGCGCGTGCGTCACCCGTCCGAAGTGGTCAACGTCGGCGACGAGCTGGACGTGCGCGTGCTGAAGTACGACAAGGAGCGCAACCGCGTTTCGCTGGGCCTGAAGCAGCTCGGCGACGACCCGTGGGTCGCCATTGCCCGCCGCTACCCGGTCGGCAGCCGCCTGTTCGGCAAGGTCTCCAACGTCACCGATTACGGCTGCTTCGTCGAGATCGAGCCGGGCGTGGAAGGCCTGGTGCACGTGTCCGAGATGGATTGGACCAACAAGAACGTCAACCCGGCCAAGGTGGTTCAGGTCGGTGACGAAACCGAAGTCACCGTGCTGGACGTGGACGAGGAGCGTCGCCGCATCTCGCTGGGTATCAAGCAGACCCGCTCGAACCCGTGGGAAGCCTTCGCAGCGATGCACAAGAAGGGCGACAAGGTTTCCGGCCAGATCAAGTCGATCACCGACTTCGGCGTGTTCATCGGCCTGGACGGCGGCATCGATGGCCTGGTGCACCTGTCCGACATTTCCTGGCAGGTGTCCGGCGAAGATCTCGTGCGCGATTTCAAGAAGGGCGAAGAGATCGAAGCCGTGGTGCTGGCCGTCGACCCGGAGCGCGAGCGCATCTCGCTCGGCATCAAGCAGATGGAGCAGGACCCGTTCGGTCAGTTCATGGCCGCCAATCCGCGCGGCACGATCGTCAACGGCACCGTCAAGGAAGTCGATGCGAAGGGCGCCGTGATCGATCTGGGCGAAGGCGTCGAGGGTTACCTGCGTGCCAACGACATCGCCAAGGAGCGCATCGACGATGCCACCCAGCATCTGAAGGTGGGCGACGCGGTCGAGGCCAAGTTCACCGGCATGGATCGCAAGGGTCGCCAGCTGGCGCTCTCGATTCGCGCCAAGGACGAGGAAGATGCACCCGACGTGGCCGTCGATTATTCGGCAGCTGCAAGCGGTACGACCAAGCTTGGTGCCTTGCTCAAAGAGCAGTTCAACAAGGCTGATTGATCGGTAGCGACATTGCCGAGTTGACGCGGGGCGGCATCACGCCGCCCCGCTGTTTCATGTCACGGACATTGGGGACCATGACCAAATCCGAATTGATAGAAGCGCTGGCAAGACGCCAGACCCATCTTGCGTTCGCGGACGTGGAGATGGCCGTAAAAAGTGTGATCGAACAGATGAGTCACGCGCTGGCCCATGGCGAACGCATCGAAGTACGCGGTTTTGGCAGTTTCGCGTTGCATTACCGTCCGCCAAGGATGGGCCGCAATCCCAAGACGGGCGAAGCGGTTGCGCTCCCCGGCAAGCATGTGCCGCACTTCAAGCCCGGCAAGGAATTGCGCGAACGCGTGAACCTGCAGCTGGAAAGCGCGACGGCCTGAAGCACGACCACGCGTTGATCAAGGCAGGCGACAGGTGTCGTTCCTGCCTTTCTTTTTTGATGGCCACCCATCCGCATCATTTGCTGACCAGTGCCTGATCGTGCATGTGGCCTGGCTGTGACGACGTCAGTCAATCAGGTAAAGTCCTGCCATGCGATTGCTCGTATTGCTACTCCTCATTGCCTTCCTCGCTGCTGGCGTTTTGCTGGGGGCGTTGAATGCCGACCTCGTCGGTTACGACCTGGGTTTTGCGCGTATCCAGTTGCCCAAGGGCGCCGGCCTGCTGGGGAGTCTGGTCATCGGTTGGCTGCTCGGCGGTCTCACCGCCTGGTTTGGTGTGAGCACCAGCCATCGTCGCCAACAACGCAAGGCAAACAAGAAGCCAGCGGCTGGCGCATGAGCTTCCTGTATCTGCTGGTGATGGCGGTGCCGGCGGCCTTCGCGCTCGGTTGGTGGACCTCGCGCCGCGCAGGTGTACGTCGCTCGGGCGCAAAGGTCAGCGAACTCTCATCCGATTATTTTCGTGGCCTGAACTACCTGCTCAATGAAGAGCAGGACAAGGCGATCGAGGTGTTCCTCAAACTCGCCGAGTACAACCGCGATACGGTGGAAACCCACCTGGCGCTCGGCAATCTGTTCCGCCGCCGCGGCGAAGTGGATCGCGCCATTCGCCTGCATCAGCACCTGGTGTCGCGTCCCGGCTTGAATGACGCCATGAAAACGGTGGCCCTGCTGGAGCTGGGCGAGGACTACATGCGGGCCGGGCTGCTTGATCGCGCCGAGGCATTGTTCCGTGATCTGGTGGCGATGGATGCCCACGCGCCCTCGGCGCTGCGTCATCTCATCGCGATTTACCAGCACGAGCGGGATTGGCACAAGGCGATCGAACACGCGCGCCGGCTGGAGACCATGACGGGCGAGGACGAGACGCCGATGATGGCGCAGTTCTATTGCGAGCTCGCCGAGCGTTCACGCCAGCACGGCGCGCGAAGCGAGGCGCGCGATTATCTCGCCCAGGCGTTCGCGAGCCAGGCGCAATGCGTGCGCGCCTACATGCTGACCGGCCGCCTGCATTCGGAGGACGGCGCGTACGACGCGGCAGTGGAAGCCTACGAAGCCGCCGTCGAAGCGGATGTGGCGTTTGTACCGGATATCCTGCCGCCGCTGCTCGACAGCTATGAACGGTCCCGGCAAATGGGGCGTGCGGAGCATTTTCTGCGAGGTTTGCTCGATCGTTATCACGGTGTCTCGCCGGTTCTGGCGTTGACGAACTTGTATCGACAGCGGGACGGCGACCGGCAGGCGGTGGAATTTCTCACCGCGCAATTGCGCCAGCGGCCATCGGTGCGTGGGCTGATGACCTTGATCGACGCCACCATGGACAAGATCGACGGTGAGGCGAGGGAGAATTTCCAGATATTGCGCGAGCTGATGCGCAAGCTGCTGGAAGGGCAGGCGATGTATCGTTGCAGCCGCTGTGGTTTCGGCGCCAAGGCTCATCATTGGCAATGCCCCAGTTGCAAGAACTGGAGCACCATCCGGCCCATTCACGGGGTTGCCAATGAATGAGCATGGATTTGTCGTGCCAGGGTTGGCAGCGGGGTGGTTGGTATCGTCATTCGTTCTGACGTCGCTGCTGGTGGGTGCCGCCATTTACTACGCGCGCCGACGCGGCATGCTCGATCAACCTGGCCACCGTCGGTCCCATCGCATTCCGACGCCGCGCGGTGGCGGCATCGGCGTGGTAGTGGCTGTGTTCATCTGCGCTTCGGGAGCGCTGCTGACATTATCAAAGCCGATATCCACGCTGGTTGTGGCTGGAATGGCGGCAGCATTGTTTCTGGTCGCGTTCGTCGGGTGGTGGGATGATCACCATCCACTGCCGGTATGGCCGCGATTGGGGGCACAGGCGGCGGCCGTCGTTTTGTTTTCCTTCACGCTGATCGCTACAGACTTGTCGTGGTACTGGTTCCCGTTATTGCTGCTGGCGGGTATGTGGAGCATCAACTTGCACAACTTCATGGATGGCATCGATGGCTTGCTTGCGCAGCAAATCGTTTTCGTGGCGGGCGCCCTTGGCTGCCTGGCCTGGTCCGTTGCAGAACCGGCTCTGGCGATCGGGGCGGGTACGGTCATGACGGCCGGTGTGGGTTTCTGGTTCTACAATCGATCGCCTGCGCGCATTTTCATGGGTGACGTCGGCAGCGGCAGCGCGGGACTGCTGGTGTTTGTTTTTTCCGTCCTGCTGTGGCGCGTCGAACCTTCGCTGGCATGGCCGGCGCTGGTACTTTCGTCGGCGTTCGTCACCGATGCCAGCCTGACCCTCCTGACGAGAATGACGGGCGGGCGATCGTGGCATAGCGCTCACCGTGAACACCTTTATCAATGGATGGTGCGCAGCGGCATGTCGCACGCCGGCGTTGACGCGCGTTACCTGGGCTGGAACCTGTTGATAGCGGCGCCTGCCGCATGGTGGATGGCCAGCCATCCGCAGGTTGCCTTGCCGGCTGCCGCGGTGGTCTACCTGGTCGCAGCGGCGCTCTGGCTGGTCATGAAACGTCGCTGCCTGCAGCGCCCCTCCGCAGGAGGCCGCCATGTTGCTGCGTAAGATGGCCGCTTTCATCCATCCGCGTGTCGCCGTGGTGCTGCACGACCTCGCGGCGACGGCGCTCGCCTGGTGGATCAGCAAACTGCTGCGCTATGCGCTGAAGCCGGACGAGATTGTCAGCTTCATGCTGTTCGAATTTCCCATCGTGCTGCTGGTACAGGGCCTCATCTTCCGTTGGACGGGGTTGTACAAGGGCGTGTGGCGTTTCGCCAGCTTGCCTGACCTGTGGAACATCCTGCGCGCCGTGCTCATGGGTGCGCTGGCGATCGGGTTGTCCCTGTTCCTCTACAACCGTCTGGAGGGCGTCCCGCGGTCGGTGCTGTTGATGTATCCGATGGTCCTGGCCGGGTTGCTGGGTGTGCCGCGGCTCACCTACCGGTTCTGGAAAGACAGTCGGGATGACTCGCGCCGCGGCGTGTCCATCAAACGGGTTTTGATCGTCGGTGCCGACCGTGCCGGCGAGGTGCTGTCACGCGATCTGCGTCGCGACAGCGGCTACGCCGTGGTGGGTTTCGTGGATGACCGCATGACGTTGCGCGGCGCCAGCATCAATGGCCACCCCGTGCTGGGTGATCTGGAACAGTTGCCCGACGTGGCGCGGGAAGCGGCGGTGGACATGCTGTTGATCGCCATGCCCGGCGCCTCGACCCACGAGATGCGCCGCGTGGTTGCCCTGTGTGACGCCACCGATTTGCCGTATCGCACCGTGCCACGTCTGGATGACGTCGTGGCCGGTCGCGCGCAGTTCAACGAAATCAAGGACGTGGCGATCGAGGATCTGCTGGGTCGCGACGCGGTGGAGCTGGACTGGACCGCGATCCGCCAGACGCTGACCACACGCCGCGTGCTGGTTACCGGCGGTGGCGGTTCGATCGGTTCCGAATTGTGCCGGCAGCTGGCGAGGCTGGGGGCGCAATCGCTCGTCGTTGTCGACCAGAGCGAATACAACCTGTATCGCATCATCCAGGAATTGCGCGCCGACTTCCCCGAACTCATCCTGGACGGCGTGCTGTCCGACTGCGGCGATCGCACCGCCATGCACAAGGTGTTCGTGGAGGCGCAGCCCCAGGTCGTATTCCACGCGGCAGCCTACAAGCATGTGCCGATGTTGCAGACGCAGCTGCGTTCGGCTTTCCGCAACAATGTGCTCGGTACGCGCACGGTGGCCGATCTGGCCAGCGAGACCGGCGTCGAATGCTTCGTGCTGATCTCCACCGACAAGGCGGTCAACCCGACCAGCGTCATGGGCGCCTGCAAGCGTGTCGCCGAAATCTATTGCCAGAACCTGGATGCCCAGACCTCGACGCGCTACATGACCGTGCGGTTTGGCAACGTGCTGGATTCGGCCGGATCCGTGGTGCCGCTGTTCCGCCGCCAGATCCGCGCCGGTGGCCCGGTGACGGTGACGCATCCGGAGATATCGCGCTACTTCATGACCATTCCGGAGGCGTGCCAGTTGATCCTGCAGGCGGCGAGCCTCGGCAAGGGCGGCGAGATCTTCGCGCTGGACATGGGTGAACCGGTTCGCATCCGCGATCTCGCCGAACAGATGATCAGGCTTGCCGGCAAAAAGCCGGGCAGCGAGATTCCCATCGTCTATACGGGGTTGCGCGCCGGCGAGAAGTTGTTCGAGGAATTGTTCCACCCGCTGGAAAACTACAGCGGTACCGCGCACGCCAAGATTTTCCTGGCGCAGCACCGCGAGGTGTCGTGGGAACTGCTGCATGCGCTGCTGAACAAATCCGTCGACGCGGTACGGGATTTCAGGGAGGAAGATCTGCGGCGCTGCGTTTCCAGCCTGCTGCCTTCGTTCCGCTGGAGCGAAGTGGCGCAGCCCGACAACGTGGTGTCCATCCGTCGCAATGAATCAGGAGATAAGTAAGTGAGCAAGCCTCTGCGCAAAGTGGTGTTTCCCGTGGCGGGGCTTGGTACACGCTTTCTTCCGGCGACCAAGGTGGTGGCCAAGGAAATGCTGCCGGTGCTGGACAAGCCGCTGATCCAGTACGCAGTGGATGAGGCGGTGGATGCGGGCGCGGATACGTTGATCTTCGTGACCAACCGTTACAAGCACGCGATCGCCGACTACTTCGACAAGGCCTACGAGCTTGAGGCCAAGCTCCACGCCAAGGGCAAGGAGGCCTTGCTGGCGCTGGTGCAGGGGACGTTGCCCAAGAATGTCCGCGCCATCTTCGTCACGCAGCCGGAGGCCTTCGGCCTCGGCCATGCCGTGCTTTGTGCCAAGCCCGTCGTGGGCGACGAACCGTTTGGCATCGTGTTGCCGGATGATCTGATCTGGAACGGCCAGGGCAAGGGCGCGCTGCGGCAGATGGCCGAGCTGGGCGACGAGCAGCAGGCTGGCGTGATTGCGGTGGAAGAAGTTCCGCACAACGAAACCGACAAGTATGGCATCGTCGCGGCAACCGCCATCGATAAGCGCAGCGCGCGCATCGACCACATGGTGGAAAAGCCCAAGCCCGCCGACGCGCCCTCGAACCTTGCCGTGGTGGGCCGGTATGTCTTGCCGAGCCGGATTTTCCAGTTGCTTGAACAGACCGTGCCCGGTGCCGGCGGCGAGATCCAGCTGACCGACGCCATCGACGCGCTGCTGAAAGAGCAGGGCAAGGTGCTGGCCTACCGCTTCGAAGGCACCCGTTTCGATTGCGGCAACAAGGCCGGCCTGGTGCGCGCCACCATGCACATGGCGATGCAGGACCCGACGCTGGAGCCGACGGTACGTTCGTTTCTCGCGAACCTCTGACCGCACGCCAGCGCATGCACCCTCAGCGGTGAGCTGAGACCCGTGAGCCATCCCGACCTCCGGCACTCGTCGGGTTGCGCGTCCGGGTTGTAGGGTGATGCCATGCCCCCCGGCCTGCCTACCTCCTATTACCGCGCCACCGCCACGCCGCATGCACCGTATCCGACGTTGCATGGCACGCATGAGGCGAACGTGGTCGTCGTGGGCGGCGGCTACGCAGGGCTGAATACCGCGCTGGGCCTGGCCGAGCGCGATGTGCGCGGAGTGATGTTGCTGGAGCGCGAGCAGGTCGGCTTCGGCGCGTCCGGACGCAACGGTGGTTTCGTCTTTGCCGGCTATTCGCTGGGCGAGCAGAGCCTGCTCGACCAAGCGGGTGCGTCGCGTGCCCGGGCATTGTTTGCGCTGACCACAGCAGCAGTGCAGCGCATCCGTCAACGTATCGCGCAATACGACATTGCTTGCGACGTGGTGGACGAGGGCGTGATCTGGGCCAACTGGTTTCGCGACCCGTCCATCCTGCGTCGACGCCAACAGTTGCTGGCCGATCACTACGACGTGCACTGGAAGACCCTGTCGCCAACGCAGCTGCATCAGCTGGTCGACAGCGCGCGGTACCACGGCGGGCTGTACGAACCCGATGCCTTGCATCTGCATCCGCTCAATTACGCGACCGGGTTGGCGCGTGCTGCGGCAAGCCGTGGCGTGACCCTGCACGAAAACAGCGGGGCGCTGCAGGTGCGCCGTGAGGGTTCCCGCTGGCGTGTCGATACGGCGCACGGCAGCGTGCTTGCCGATCAGCTGGTGCTGGCTTGTGGCGGTTATCTGGCGGGGCTCGAAGAATCAATTGATCGCGCGATCCTGCCGATCGCCACCTATGTCATGGTGACCGAGCCGCTGGGCGAACGGCTGCAAACCTGTCTGCGGACCCGGGCAGCGGTGTACGACACCCGGTTTGCGTTCGATTACTATCGTCCGCTGCCCGACACGCGCCTGCTGTGGGGCGGCCGCATCTCGATTCGCGAACGCTCAGCACGCGCCATAGAGCAGCTTCTCACTGCCGACATGCTGCAGGTGTTTCCCCAACTGCGGGGCGCGCGCATCGATTACGCATGGTCGGGCCTGATGAGCTACGCAAGACACCAGATGCCGCAGATCGGTGGCAATGCGGAAGGTTTGTGGTGGGCGCAGGCGTTCGGTGGGCACGGGCTGGCGCCAACCTGCGCTGCTGGCGAACTGCTTGCCGACGCCATCGCGCATGGGGGCGGGAGCTGGAAACAATTTCGCGATTACGGATTGCGCAGCACACATCGCCCCTGGGGCTACCTGGGGGCGCAAACCCACTACTGGTGGCAGCAAAGCCGCGACTGGTTGAAGAGTGAACTGGAACGATGAGCGATACCGAGCAACAAATCGCGCGCGCCCCCGGCGCCGAAATATCCTGGGCGGATTTCGAGAAGGTCGTCATGGTCGCGGGCACGATCACGCGGGTGGAGGCATTCCCGGAAGCGCGCAAGCCTGCATGGAAGGTCTGGGTGGATTTCGGCCCCTACGGCGAGCGTAAAACCAGTGCGCAAATCGTGGCGCTCTATAGCCCGGCGGAGCTGGTCGGCCGGCAAATCGTGGGCGTCATCAATTTTCCCGAGAAGCAGATCGGCCCGTTCCGTTCGCAGTTCCTGCTGACCGGCTTTGCGACGGAGCAGGGCGTGGTGATCACCACGCTGGAGAGGCCGGTGCCCAACGGCACGCGAATGGCGTGAGTGGCCTCAGTGCCGTGCTTGCCGATCCAGCCACACCAGCAATCCTTGCGCATTGAGTTCGATGTCCATGCCCAGCAGATCGCACAGCGTCGCGCGGCTGCCGGTCCAGCCATGCGCGGCGGCGTGTTCGGCGTAAAGATCGGTGAGAGCTTCCATCAGGCGCGCTTGCCGGTCGAGCAGCTCGCCTGCCGATCGGGCCAGGGCCACCATGGCGTCGATCCGGCGGTGCAGATCGTCGGCAAGTTTTTCCACCTGCTCGATGGCGCCGTAGTGGGTGAGATGGATCGCCTCCGGCTGCAGGGCGACCAAACGATGTAGCGATGCATGCAATGCCTCGGGGTCGAATTGCACCGGCGACGTGGTGGGAATGACGAACGGCCCCTTGGCGGTATCGAACTCGCGATAACTGAGGCCGAACGTATCGCCGCTGAAGCAGCGGTTGGAGCGCTCGTCGTAAACGCACAAGTGGTGCTTCGCGTGGCCGGGCGTATCCAGGCAGCGCAGCGGCCGCCCCGCCAGGTCGATCACGTGGTTGTCCGGTGCTTCCACCACGCGCTCGGATGGGACCGGCTGCAGTCGGCCATAGGTCTGCTCCATTACCGCCGCCCCATAGACCGCACTGGCGCCGGCCCAGAGTTGCGCGGGGTCGATCATGTGCCGTGCGCCACGCGGGTGCACGGCCAGGCGTGCGTGGGGCAGTTGCGCCATCAATGCACCGGCGCCGCCGGCATGGTCCAGATGGACGTGGGTAAGGATCAGCCAGTCCACATCGTCTGCCGTGAGGCCTGCCTGGCGCAGCGCGTCGAGCATGCGCGGCACGGCGAAATTCGTGCCGCAATCGACAAACGCGCCGCGCCCGTTTTCCACGATCAGGTAGGCGGCATCGAAACGCGGGCGCACGAAACCGGTGTCGATGGTGTGGATGCCGTGGACAGTCATGGTGCCTCCGGATGCTGATCGGCGCAGGTTAGCAAGTTGCCGCGTGGGGATCATCCGCCGTGCGTGCAGCGCGTAAACTGCGATGTCATGCAGTCTCGACAGGAGAAGGGTATGACCTCGCCCATGGCGCCCGCGTGGCAGGTGTCGCGCTGGTTCAACAGTGAACCGCTGGCCCTGGCCGACCTGCGCGGGAAGGTCGTGTTGCTGCATGCGTTCCAGATGTTGTGCCCCGCCTGCGCCATGCAGGCGCTGCCACAGATGCAGCGTGTACGGCGCGCCTTTGCGGATGAGCGCCTCGCCGTCGTGGGATTGCACACCGTGTTCGAACATCACGACGCGCAGGGACCGGTTTCGCTGGCGGCCTTCCTGCATGAGTATCGCTACGACTTTCCGGTGGGCGTGGACGCGCACGATGAGGGCAACCCGTTGCCCCGCACGATGCGCAGCTATGCCATGCAAGGTACGCCGACCCTGGTTCTGATCGACACGGAAGGACGTTTGCGCCAGCAGCATTTCGGGGTGGCGGATGATCTTGCGCTGGGCGCCGGCATCGGACGGCTTCTGGCCGGATTGCCCGCGGCGGCGGACGCCTGAGTCCCGCGTGCAACGCCATCGCAGCAGCACGATGGCGATGAGGTTGTTTGCGCGAACCGGCGCTGCCGTCGCTGTGTGGGTGCCTGCCTAACCGGGCAACGATCGTTGTCGCTTGGCGGCGTACATGGTCCGGTCGGCGTGGACCAGCAGGCTGTCCGCGTCGGTGCCATCAGTGGGGAAACAGGCGATGCCGATGCTGACGTCCAGCAGGAACGGGCCATCAGGCAGGCTGAAAGGTTGCGTGAGGCGAGCGCGCAATGAACCGGCTACCCGGTGGGCCGACGCCGTATCGTGGCAAGCGGGAAGCAGCGCCACAAACTCGTCGCCGCCGATGCGGGCCAACACGTCGTCGGGGTTGATGCCCTCTTGCAGGCGCACGGCAACGTCGCGCAACAGCTGGTCGCCGGCATCATGGCCGGCGCGATCGTTGGCAAACTTGAAGCCATCCAGGTCGAGGTAAAGCAGCGTGAAGCCATGGTCGGCATGCGCGGCGTGGTCGATGGCGGAGCGGATTTCCGCGCGCAGGCGATCGCGGTTGGCCAGGCCGGTCAAGGAGTCGTGGTTCGCGCGATGTTCCAGCTCGCGCTCCAGGCGACGCAGCTCGGTCACTTCGCGGCCGACGCCGATACGCACGTGATGATCGGGCAGCCAGCGTGCGGACCACTGGATGTCCACGTCGTGGCCGTCCTTGTGTATGTAGCGATTGCGAAAGTGGCGCTGCAGTTCGCCTGCCATTACCGCTTCGGCCTGTCTGGCGGTGGCGTCGCGGTCATCGGGATGGACCAGCTCGAAGATCAGCCGGCCGAGCACCTCGTCGGGCATGTAGCCGAAAATGCGCTGGAAACTGGCATTGACGAACAGGAAACGTCCATCGGCATCGACCACGCACACGGCATCGGGCATCAGGTCGAGCACGTCGGCAAGGGGCGGTAACGTCGGAGTCATCAATCTGCGGTGGTGGGTATGCCCGACGGCGACATGACGTCGCCATTGCATGGATATCGAAATTACCAGAATCCTCTTCCGTCGCGGTGAAAGTCGCTTCCGGCGGGCTATCGATGCACATGCATCAGCTTGCGTGGGTGAGCTGGGCGAAGGCGGCGGGCGAGGCGTTCTCGAACCGCTCCAGCAGCAGCTTCACGAAGGCCGAGACGCGCGCGCTCACATGCCGATGCGAGGGGTACAGCGCCCACACTTCCACCGGATGGGCGGCGAGCACGCCCCAGACGATCAGGCGGCCGGCATCGATGTCGGCCTGTACCAACGAGCGCGGCATGGCGGCTGCACCGATGCCGGCGATGACTGCGTCGTGGATCATCGACATCGACGACAGCCGCAATACCGTACGGGTCGCGATGCTGCGCACACTGCGTGTACGGCTGAGCTGCCAGGAGGCATCGGCCGGCGTGCGCGACAGCGTGATGACTGGCACCGTGGCGTCGGCTCGTTTTGTCGGCAGAGGCAGCGACGACGCGGCCACCACCACCATCACGTCGCGCAGGAAGCACCGGCCGGACAACTCGGTTGAAGGGTCGGGGTTGGCGCGGATGATCAGGTCGAAATCGTCATCGACGGGATCGACGAAGCGGTCCTCCGCCACCACCTCCAGTTGCACCTGCGGATAGGCGAGGGCGTAGTCCGCGGCGATACGGCCCAGGCCGCGCTGGCCGAACAGCACGGGCGCACTGACCCGTAACCGGCCGCGCGGTGTGCTGACGCCGCGCCGCAGCGCGTCGCCCACTTCGTCGATGTGCTCCAGCAGCGACTGGGTCTGCTCCTGCAGCTCGCGACCCTCCATCGTCAGGCGCAAGGTGTGGCCGCCGCGCTCGAACAGACGCACGCCCAGCGCATCCTCGAGCTGGCGCACGCGGCGCGAAAGCGTGGCCTTGGGGCGGCCGGTGATCCGCGCGGCGCGGCCGAAGCCTCCATGTCGCGCCACGTCGTTGAAATCGGCCAGGGCGAGGAGATCCATGGTGTTTCACCAGTGAGACGGGATGTCCAGATTATGCGGCTATCGCGGGTTTCCATGAAACACCAGGATGTGGCTCCACATCCACCGATACAGGAGACACCTCATGAACATTCTGGTTACGGGAAGTACCGGCACCATCGGCAGCCTGGTCGTACAAGGGCTCGCGGCACAAGGCGCCAGCGTCCACGCGCTGACGCGCAACCCCGACAAGGCGTCGCTTCCCGCCGGCGTTACCGCCGTCAAGGGCGACATGACCGACATCCCCTCGATGCGCGCGGCATTGAAACAGGTCGATACGCTGTTTCTGCTCAACGCCGTGGTCGCCGACGAGGTGACCCAGGCGATCGGCACCCTGAGCCTGGCACGCGAGGCGGGTATCGAACGCATCGTCTATCTGTCGGTGCTCAACAGCGATACCTATGCCGACGTGCCGCATTTCACCGGCAAATACACGGTGGAACGGATGATCGAACAGCTCGACTTGCCGGTGACGGTGCTGCGCCCTTCGTACTTCATGCAGAACGATGCCAAGCTCAGGGACGGATTGTTGCAGGGGCGCTACGGCATGCCGGTGGGCGATGTCGGGATAGCGATGGTTGACGTGCGTGACATTGCCGAGATCGCGGTCGCCGCGCTGCTGCGCCGCGCGAATGCGCCGACGCCACTGCCGCGCGAGGTGATCGAAATCGTCGGGCCGGATGTATTGACCGGCGATGCGCTGGCGACGCTCTGGTCCGGTGTACTGGGCAAGCCGATAACCTACGCGGGCAATGACCTCGCTGCATTCGAAGGCTTCATGGCCGGAATCATGCCTTCGTGGTCGGCCTACGACCTGCGCTTGATGCTCGCGCGATTCCATGTCGATGGCATGCTCGGCAAACCGCTCGCGATGAAAACACTTACGGGGCTGCTTGGCCATCCGCCCCGTCGCTATCGCGATTTCGCTGCCGAGCTGGCACTGGCCTGGCAGGCGGACTGAACGGCAGGTGGACGCTGGCGGTCATCCGGCGACCTGGTCCGAGGTTTGGAAGAAGGCCGCCAGCTCGGAGGCTACGGCGGCGGGTTGCTCCTCCGGCATGAAGTGACCGCAGTCGGCGATCCTGACTCCGCGAACGTCGTCGGCAAATGCTCTCAACGGTGCGGCCATATCGGGGATGGAGCCCTGATCCGCACTCAAGGCCAGCACCGGCATGGCGAGTTTTCCCCTGGCGGCGAATGCGCGGTTCTGGCGGGCGGATTCGGGCGTTGCCCGGTAATAGGCCAGGCCGGAACGCAGTCCACCGGGCAGCGTGAAGACGCGCAGGTATTCATCCAGATCCTGCTCGCTGAAAACCGACGGATCGGCCGCCTTTCGACGCAGAAACCAGGCCAGGTATTCGCGCTCGTGGCCGGCGATCAGCATCTCGGGTAAATCCGGAATCACATGGAAGGCGAAGTGCCAGGTGCGCCACGCCTGTTCCGGCGCTACCGGCAGGCGATCAGGCAAGGTCACGCCCGGGATGCCGGCGTCGAGCAGCGCCAGCGCCCGTACTTCACTGCTGTAGCGTGCGGCTAGCGGGTAGGCAACCCAGGCGCCCACGTCATGTGCGACCAGACCGTAGCGATTGATCCCGAGCTGCTGCAGCAGCGCGTGCACCTTCGCTGCCAGCGCATCGGTATCGTAGCCGCCATCGGGTCGGTCGGAATCACCTTGTCCGGGCAGGTCGATCGCGATCATGTCGTGGGTCGATGCCAGGTAGGGCATGACCTGACGCCATGCGTACCAGCTCTGCGGAAAGCCGGCCAGAAGGACGATGGTGTCGCCTCCTTGCCGCCCGCTGCGGACGTAATGCAACCGAACTCCATCGACGTTTGCGAACCGGTGGGCAACGCTTGGCGACGGCAACCCGGGCGTCGCGCTCGACGGGGAATCAGGCAACCGTTCTCCGGCCTGTGCATGGTTATCTTCTCGGTCTTTCATCATGGATTCCCCTGCCAATGAAAAAGGAAATATTCATTTCCTAATAAGTCAAAAAAATCAATCGAGAACTTTCAGGGCGAGCGAGACCAGCGCGTTCATGTCGTCGTGCGACCGCCCGGTCTTGCCGACAACGCGCATGCCCTGCAGGACGCACAGCATCAGTCGACCGGCCGCAGCACTGTCCAAATCCGCACGGATCGATCCATCCGCCTGGCCATCGCGGATGGTGCGGACGAGTAGTCGTTCATTGCGGGCATACGCGGCTCGCACGCGTCGTGCGGTATCCGCGTCCATGGTTGCCAGCTCG
>DATJCF010000192.1:0-5405 GCA_035514935.1 Rhodanobacter sp.
GTGGCCGGGTCGTAGTCTTCCTGGATGTCGGGATGACCGTCGACGTAATGCAGGTCGGTGTACTGCTTCAGCAGCGACATGTAGTCGGAGCGGGTGATCACCGTCTGGCTGGTGGTGTTGAGCAGGTTGGCCAGCCCGATCAGTGCCTGCGTGGTCTGGAATGGCCAGACCGGTCCGTTCCACTGGCATTCGCGCAGCCCGGTGGCCTCGTCGTAGCGGTATTGCTGCATGTAATGCTTGTAGCTGGGCTCGGCCGTGCGCAGGCCATGGGGCCCATGCAGTTGATCGGCCTTCAGCGCATGCGCCCACGCCACGGCGTATTTCGGGTCGTCGACGAGCCCGAACGTCCATGGCGTATAGCCGGCCAATTCGCGGCCACCGACCGGGTCCCAGTAATGCACGAACTCGTTGTCGACCTTGTAGCGGTCGATGAAGTGGCCTAGCTCCGCGCTCCACAGGTGCTGTTCGACATGGCGGCGCAGGTCGTCCGCCCTGGCCGCATATCGGCTGGCGCTGGTGTCGTCACCGGCCAGTGCCGCCAGCCGGCTGATGGCGCGGGCGTTCGCGAACATGTAGCTGTTGATCGAGGGGCGGAACGCGTCGCCGCCGCGGAAACCATCCTTGCCGCCGCTGGCGTCGATCGAGGCGATCGAGTACTCGGTGGCGTCCAGCAGGGGCTCGATCCAGTACAGGTGCTTGTCGAAATCGTAGTGGTCGTCCCACAGGTTGTAGGTCTGCTCCATCGAGGGCAGGAAGCGAGTGGCGAACGCCGCGTCACCGTCCACTTCATAGCGCTGCCAGGTCGCGTCCGCGACGGATTCGGAGAAGTGCCGGTTGTTGCCGCCGCCGGTCCACAGGTAGCTGATCCAGTCGTCCAGATAGCTGCGGTCGCGAAGCCAGCGGCCGTCGTAGATCGGGAAGATGGCCGAGTCGTTGAGCGTGGAATAAGGGTCGCGATCCCACGTCATGTCCTGCAGGAATTCGGTGAACAGGTTCCCCTGCGCACCCACCGCGCGGATATGCGCACGAAACACTTCCCAACGGTAGTAATAGATCTGGTTGGTTTTCGCGTCCGGGGAATCGAAGAACGGGATGTTGTTTTCATACCAGGGCGCGTCATTGCCGAAGTAGCGCCGCGCGATGGCGGCCTGCGGAAGCATCGAGGGAGCGCTGTTGGGCGTGGCGGCCAGCGTGGATCGCGCAGCGCCCCCGTCGTTCACCCCCCCGGCCCACAGTGCAAACGGTACCCATGCAGATGCAAGAAGAACGGCCAGGCGCATGAAGATCCCCATGGAATGATTTGCCGCGGCGGCAGCGGTTGGCGAAACGCGGCGGACGCCGCGACAGCGTGAAGTCGAACAGTCACAGCCTCATCGACCTTCGATTCTATGTCCCCTGACCGCGAAACCGCGAGGAAGGACGTCGCAACACCCACCTTCCCCGCGGCCATCAACACTTCACGCCGCGTCCTCCAATGCAGCCTGCGCCGCATGGGGCAGGCCGAACGCGAACGAATCCATCGACAGCACGCCGTAGGTCATGCCGCCTTCGACCAGCCGCGGCGCATCCGTATCGGCGCTGGCGCCCACGGCCACCAGCAGCGGCAGGTAGTGCTCCTCGGTGGGATGCGCACGCTCGGCGTGCGGTGCGCGGCGGCGATAATCCACCAGCGCCTCGACGTCGCGCGCGGCCACCGCATCACGGACCCAATCCACGAATTCCTGCGCGTATTCCGGGTTGCGGATGTGCTGGCGGAATTCGTACAGGTTGTGGGTAAGGCTGCCGGAACCGATCACCAGCACGCCACGCCGGCGCAGCGGCGCCAGGGCCCGGCCCATGCGCAAGGCGCCGGCCGCATCGACGTGCTGCGGCAGCGACACCTGGAACACCGGCACGTCGGCGCGCGGGAACAGATAGCGCAGCGGCACCCACGCGCCGTGGTCGAGGCCACGGCGTTCATCGAGTGTTACCTCGAAGCCAGCGTCCGAAAGCAGGCGGGCGGCATCCTGCGCCACCACCGCCGCGCCCGGCGCGGGGTACTGCAACTGGTACAGCGGCGCGGGGAAGCCACCGAAGTCGTGGACCGTTTCCGGCGCGGCGCTGCTGCCCACGCACACACCTCGGGTCTGCCAGTGCGGCGAAACCACCAGCACGGCGGTGATGTCCGCCAACGACTCGCCCATCGTGTGCAGGTTGGGGCCCAGCAGGCCCGGCTCCAGCGCAAACATCGGCGAGCCGTGGGAGATGAAGAGCGAGGGGGCGGTAGTCATGGTGTTTCCTCCACAGACGGCGGGCGCAACGGCGCCCGCCGGGTTGAACTGCACGTTGTGGAACTCAGGCGTTGCGACGCTTCGCCCACAAGTGATCGAGGCTGAGCGTGCCGGCGCCGTGGGCCGCGAGCATCAGGAAGCCGCCGGCCATCGCCACGTTTTTCCAGAAGTTGATCGCCTGCGCGGCGTCGCCGAGGTTGGCGTGGAACAACGCGGCACTGGCCAGCGAGAACGCGGCAAGCGCCAGCGCGATCCAGCGCGTGAACAAGCCGCCGAGAATCGCCAGGCCACCGCCCAGCTCCAGCGCGATCACCAGTGGCAGCAAGGCGCCGGGCACACCCATCGCCTCCATGTATTGCTGGGTGCCGGCATAGCCGGCGATCTTGCCCCAGCCGGAAATGATGAAAACAAGCGAGAGGCCGATGCGGCCGAACAGTGCGAGCGAAGCGTTCATGAGGATTCCTTGGATGAAAAGAAATAAGTGGGATGACGCGAACGCGTCAGGCCTTGCTGATCCAGGTTGGCGCGATCGACGTGCCAAGACCGGCGCCGTAACCGAGATAGATGTTCAGCCCGGCCAGCGGTTCCAGGTAACGCGCGTTCTTCAGCGGGCCGGCATCGACCGGCGTGTAACCGAGGCTTTCGATCAGCGCCTTCGCCGTCTGCTTCGCCCGCTCGCTGTCACCGGCGAAGAACGCCGGGGCCACCTGGCCATCGGCAAACTGCGGGCCATCGGCCAGCACCTGCGCGAACAAGGTGTTGAACGCCTTGACCACCTCGGCTTCGGGCAGCGCCTTGGCGATCTCTTCGGCGGCCGAGGTGTCGTAACCGAGGGTCAGGCCCATGAAATCGGCGGTCAGCGGATTGGTGATGTCGATGACGACCTTGCCCGCCAACGAACCCAGCGAACGCAGCGCCGGCACCGCATCGGCGTAACCGGTGGCAACGATGACCACGTCCGAACCGGCCAGCGCGTCGGCGGGGGCCGCGGCCACGGCGCCAGGGTTGGCGGCGGCGAGCGCCTGCACCTTGGCCAAGTCGCGGGCGGTGATGCGCACGGTGTGGCCGGCGCGGGTGAGTTGTTTGGCAAGCGCCGAGCCCATGTTGCCGGTGCCGATCAGGGTGATGTTCATGGAAGTCTCCGTCAGTGGCCCAGGGCGTCCGGGCATGGGATGTACTCTATTGACCAACTAAATATCGATAAACTAGATTTTCGTTGACTTACTGTCTCGTAATTCGAGATAAAAGGAGGTGACGTGGACAAATTCCAGGAGATGGCCAGCTTCGTGGCCGTGGTCGACGCCGGCAGCTTCGTCGGCGCGGCCGATGCCGTCGGCTTGTCCAAGGCGGCGGTATCGCGCCATGTCGCGGAGCTTGAACAGCGCCTGGGCGCGCGCCTGCTGCACCGGACCACACGCCGACTGTCACTGACCGACGACGGCCAACTGTTCTATGCCCGCGCGAAAGAGATGCTGGCCGCCGTCGACGAAGCGGAATCGGAAATCAGCTCGCGCAGCGGCGAACCCAGCGGTCGCCTGCGCATCAATGCGCCGCTCAGCTTCGGCGTGTTGCACCTCGCCCCGCTGTGGCCTCGCTTCGCGCAGCTATACCCGAAGGTGTCGCTGGACATCGAACTCAGCGACCGCGTGGTCGACCTGGTCGAAGAGGGCTACGACCTGGCCATACGCATCACCAACCTGCCCAACTCGCAACTGGTCAGCCGGCAACTCGCCACCACCCGCATGATCGCCTGCGCCTCGCCGCCGTACCTCGCGCAACACGGCACGCCCGCGCACCCCGACGAACTGGCGCAGCACGAAGTCATCTCCTACAGCTATTTCGCCGCCCGCGACGAATGGACCTTCACCGCCCCCAACGACACCCCCGTCGTCGTACACACCCACGCGCGCATCCACGCCAACAACGGCGACACCTGCCGGGCCGCCGCGCTGGAGCACCAGGGCATCATCCTGCAACCCGATTTCATCGTCGCCGACGACCTGCACCGCGGCACCCTGATCGAGCTGCTGCCGACCTGGCGCACGATGACGCTGGGCATCCACGCGGTGTATCCGTCACGCAAACACCTGCCGATCAAGACCCGCAGGCTGGTGGATTTTCTGGTGGAGGCGTTCGCGGCACCGGAGTGGGATGTGGCGCGCTGACGGCGGCGATGGCCTCGCTGCAACCAGGCTTCCCCGCAACCCACCCTGTCCACAAGGGACTTCCTTCGGTCGTGCGCGATGCTCTTGCTCTTCTGCTGTCTGTGGGAGCGACTTCAGTCGCGATGCTTTTTGGGTAGAGCCAGAGCAAAAAGCAGGAGCAAAAGCTCTTGTTCCAAGGCCCTTTTCTGCAGCCCGACTCACCTCCGTCAATGTCCTCGATGTAGCCGCGAACCCGTGACGGCTCGTCAAAACCTCGCTACCGCAGAATCATCGATATTCCCGCCGGGCCCCGCACACCAACCTCCCGGAGAATCCCGATGCACGCCACCGGCAACTTCGACGTCAAGGTTCAACCGCAGGCGGCGGACAATCCCCAGGCAACCGCCGCCGGTCTCGGACGCCTGTCGCTGGACAAGCGGTTTCACGGCGATCTCGACGCCACCGGCCAGGGCGAGATGCTGGCGGCCGGCGACGGCACCTCCGGTGCGTATGTGGCGATGGAGAAAATCAATGGCACGCTGCATGGCCGCAGCGGCAGCTTCGTGCTGGTGCATCGTGCGCTGATGGTCGACGGCACGCCGCAGGAGTGGACGGTGGCAGTGGTGCCCGGCACCGGCAGCGGCGAGCTGGCCGGGGTCAGCGGCTCGCTGGCGATCACACTGGTCGACGGCAGGCACCACCACGACTTCAGCTACACCCTGCCCGACCATTGAGCTGCACCAAACCCCGCCCAGCAAAGGCGCGCCCATCAAGCGGAGCGCGCCCTTGCCGCCGGCAGCTTATGGCGCGCTGGACGGTGCCGCCGGCACGGGCGACGATACCGCTGGCACCGGAGGCATTGTCGCCGGCGCGGCAACAGCCGCCGTCGGCGTGACGCGCCAGATCGTGTTGGAAAGATCGTCGGCGACGATCAGCGCGCCGCGCGGATCGACGGTGACGCCGACCGGGCGGCCGCGGGTCTTGCCGTCTT
>DATJCF010000193.1:0-2536 GCA_035514935.1 Rhodanobacter sp.
TTCCAGCTGGCCGCGGTAGGCGTCGAACATCTTCTGCCCGTCGCCTTCAGCGATCACGCCTTCCTTCACCAGCTGCTGCGCGTACAGCTCGCGGGTGGGCTTGCGCTTGCGGATGATCTGGTACATCACCGGCTGCGTGGCGGCGGGCTCGTCCGCCTCGTTGTGGCCGTGGCGGCGGTAGCAGACCAGGTCGATCACCACGTCCTTGCGGAAGGTCTTGCGGAATTCGTAGGCCAGGCGGGTGACTTCGATCACCGCTTCGGGATCGTCGCCATTCACATGGAACACCGGCGCGTTGACCATCTTGGCCAGGTCGGTGCAGTACATGGTGGAGCGCGCGTCCTGCGGGTTGGAGGTGGTGAAACCGACCTGGTTGTTGATCACCACGTGCAGGCTGCCGCCGATCTTGAAACCGCGGGCCTGCGACATGTTGAACAATTCCATGTTCACGCCCTGGCCGGCGAACGCGGCGTCGCCGTGGATCAGTACCGCCATCGATAGCTGGTGCATCGTGTCGCGGCGGCGGATCTGGCGCGCGTGCACCGAGCCGGCGACCACCGGGTTGACGATCTCCAGATGCGAGGGGTTGAACGCCAGCGCCACGTGCAAGCCGCCTTTGGGCGTCTTGACGTCGGCGGAGAAACCCATGTGGTACTTCACGTCGCCCGAATAGGAAGGGTCGTCGGCGTGCTCGAACTTGCCCTCGAATTCGTTGAACAGCATCTTCGGCGGTTTGCCCAGGATATTCACCAGCACATTGAGCCGACCGCGATGGGCCATGCCCACCACCATCTCCTTGATGCCGTTGTCGCCGGAGGCGCGCACCACGTCGTTCAGCAGCGGGATCAGGCTGTCGCCGCCTTCCAGCGAAAAGCGCTTCTGGCCCACGTATTTGGTGTGCAGGTAGCGCTCGAGCCCGTCGGCGGCGGTGAGTTCGGCCAGCACCAGGCGCTTGCCGTCGGCATCCAGGCCCGCGCTGCCGTTGGCCTTTTCGAGCCGGGTGTAAACCCAGTTGCGCTGCTCGTGGTTGCTGATGTGCATGAACTCGGCGCCGACCGTGCCGGCGTAGACCTTTTTCAGGCGCGCCAGCAGTTCGCCCAGCTTCAGCCGCTGGCCGCCCCCGGCATAGGTGCCGCAATCGAATTCGGTGTCGAGATCGGACTCGGCCAAGCCGTGAAAGGCCAAGCCCAGATCCGGTGCCGGCATCCGCTCGGTGAGGCCCAGCGGGTCCAGATCGGCCGCCAGATGGCCGCGCGAACGGTAGGCGGTAAGCAGGCGCAACACGCCAGCCTGCTTGCTGGGGTGGCCATCGGACTGGGGCGCGGGGGCTGCGTTTCCGCTGAAGTGACGCTGCTTCTGCGCGGCTTCGATGCGGGCAATGGCGGCGCGTGGGGAAACATCGCCCGCCTCGCGTCCCTTGAACGTGTCGAAATAGCCGGCCCACTGCTCGGGCACCGAAGACGCATCGGCGAGCCAGGCGTCGTACAGCGCCTCGACATAGTCGGCGTTGCCGCCGGCGAGTTGCGATGATTCCAGAAATTCGCGGATCAGGTTCTTGCTCACGTCACCACCGGTTGGGGAAGAGATGCTTGCAGCCACCGTTCTGATCGATGGGGATGATGGCTGGCGGCAATTCCTATAATTATAGCCCTCCGTCACGCCGGCAGGACAACCGCAAAAGTCTCGCCACGCGGTCATCCGGCGGGCATCCGCGCCGGGTCATCGGCCATCGTGGCAATACCCGTGCAGTTTGCGCCGGGGTGCGTGTAGGAAACGACATGCCGCCGCCACATTGCCTTGGCCAGTGGGCGTTCATATGTCGAGTATCTGCAGCATGCTGGCGGGCGTGGAACGGTCCCACGCATGGTCGAAATGCTGCCGCAAGGGTGCCTGCGCCACACGGTCATACCGTGCGCCACGACCGGGCGGGCGCGTGGCATCGGGCAGCAGCAGGTAGCCGCCGACGTCGTTGAGCAGGTAGGACGAACCGTAGGTCAGGTCGGCATCCTCCAGCGGGGTGCGGATGTGTATCGCGCTGGGCAGGCGCTGGGCCAGTGCCATCAGGCGGTGGTCGTCGCGCAAGGCCGCGGCCGGGTCATGCAGCACGATGCGGACCCGGGCGTTGCGGCCGGACAGGGCCAGCCGGCGCCATTGCTCCAGTTCGTCGTCGCTGGCGTAGATGTCGACGGGCAGCAGGGGCGCGTACAACTCCACGCGGTGGCGCGCATCCCGCAACAGTTGCAGGCGCGCCAGGGCCAGTTCGACGCGGGTGGTCGCCGGCAGCGCTTCTGTCACCTTGTGCGGCCTGTCGTGGCGTTTCGTGGTGGACAGCGAAAGCCGCATGGCGCGGTGCGCGATACCGGCGTCGTCGAATGCCTCGCCGTGCGCGCTGAAACCCTGCCGTTCGTAGAACCCGATGGCGGGCAGCTGCGCGCCCAGGCTCACTTCGGGCCAGCCCAGCGCACGCGCTTTTTCGACCAGCTCGCGCAGCATCGCGGCGCCCACTCCCTGGCCGCGCCAGGCCTGGCGCACGGCC
>DATJCF010000194.1:0-7998 GCA_035514935.1 Rhodanobacter sp.
ATGGCGTGGCTGACCGGGTCGGTGAGCATGTCGCGGATGAAGCTGCCATCGATCTTGATGATGTCGATCGGCAGGTTCTTCAGATACGCGAACGACGACATGCCCACGCCGAAATCGTCCAGCGCGGTCTTGCAGCCGACCAGGCGCAGCTGCTCCATGAAACGGGCCACGCGGGACAGGTTGCGCACCGCCACGGTTTCGGTGATCTCGAAGCACACCCGCGATGGCGCCACGCCGTGTTTCTTCAGCAAGCCGATAATCAGGTCGGCCAGCGCGTCGTCCTCGACGCTGGCGCCGGACAGGTTGATCGTCGCCAGCTGCAGGTCGGCGCCGGCCGGGTGCAACTGGTCGAAATGCGCCAGCGCGGTCTCCACCACCCAGCGATCGAGCATCGGCATCAGGCTGTAGCGCTCGGCCGCGGGCATGAACACGCCAGGCAGCACCAGCGCACCGGAATCGTCACGGAAGCGCAGCAGCAACTCCACCCGAGGCCCCGTTCCGGGCCGCGGCGACAGCGATATCAGTTCCTGATACACCAGCACCAGACGCTTTTCATCGATGGCCCAGCGCAGGCGATTGGCCCACTCCATCTCGCCGCGGCGGCGCGCCGCCTCGTCGTCGCGCTCGGAATAGAAATGCACGCGGTTGCGGCCCAGCTCCTTGGCCATGTAGCAGGCGGTGTCGGCGCGGGCCAGCAGATCCTTCATGGTCATGCCCGGCTGGTCGATCATCACCACGCCGATGCTGGCGCTGACCGTGTAGCTGCGCTGCTCCCACACGAAGATCCACTCGTCGATGCAGTGGCGCACGCGCTCGGCCACCGCTTCGGCGTCCTGGCGATCGCGCACACCCAGCGCCAGCACGCCGAACTCGTCGCCGCCCAGCCGCGCCAACACGTCGCTGGCCGAAAGCTGCTTGTGCATGGTGGCGGCCAATTGCGCCAGCAGGTGATCGCCGGCGATATGGCCAGAGGTGTCGTTGATCAACTTGAACTGGTCCAGGTCGATATACAGCAGCACCGCCATCGGCGTACCGGTTTCGGTGGCGTTGAGGATGCTTTGCAGGCGGCTCTCGAACTCGCGCCGGTTGTACAGCTCGGTCAACGCATCGTGGCTGGCCTGGAAGCTCAGCATCTCGTTCAACTGCCGCTGCTCGGTGACATCGATCGCCACCATCAGCAACTTGTCGGCGCCGTCGAGAACCACCTTGGAGATGGCCACGTCGGCCCAGAACCGGTAACCCTGCTCATCGCACAACTGGGCGCTGAGGCGGTGGAAATCGCGCTTGTCCGGTTGCTGCATGTCGGGATACAGGCGCGGGTCCTCGAACAGGTCCGACAGCCGTCGCTCACCCACGTTTTCGCCAAGCCGCTCGCGGGACGCGCGGTTGGCATAGGTGATGGCGCCATCATGCCCGTCGGCCAACAGGACCAGCGCCGGCAGCAGGTCGTTCAGTGCGCGAAAGCGCTCCTCGCTCTCGCGGTACCGACTGGTCATGTGCCACGCCAGGGCGATCGCACGCTGGCGGGTGCTGGCGATGGTGAACACCAGCATCGCCAGCAGGATGGTGGCCAGCACGCCGACAGGCAGCGCCGAGTCGCGCAGGTCGAAGCCGGCCCGGGCGGTCACGCGCGGTTGCAGGTCCAGGCGCCACACCCGCCCGCCATAGGCAAGCCGGCGGTGGAAGTCCTTGCCGCCATCCACTGACACCTTGGTGGTCGAGTCGTACAGGAGCCACTCCCTGGCGTCGGTAACGTCGGTGATGCGCACGCGGAACATCTGCGTGACGTCCTGCGACAGGGCGTTGCCGATCAGGCCGCTGACGCGAAACGACACCGCCAGCGACCCGGCCTCGCGCAGGCGCCGCTCCGCCACCGACGTGGGTGGCGGCCCGGGGCTGAATATCGGTATGCGCAAGGTGATGCCGTCGTTGCGCGACAGCGCGCCCACCTGTTGCGCCAGCCGGAACGGCGCCGACAAGGTAGGCAGGTCGGTGTCGCGCGATTCGATCACGCCCAGCAGGTTGTTCGGCTGCGCGTTGATATCCAGCCCGGCCACGGCGGCATTGCCCGACAGCGGCTGCACCCAGGTGGTGAGGTAGTGAACGCCATCCGTCCGTATCTCTTTACGCGCGTAGGCAAGCGCCTGCAGCGAGGGGAAGCGGCGGCGCGGCTGCAGGTTGGCGTAGATGTTGGCGAATTCCTTTTCGCTCACCTCGTCGGAGGAAAGAAACAGGCTCTGCACGGCGCGCAGCAGGCTTTCCGCCGCCTGCAATTGCGTTACCAGCGCAACGGAGCTCTTGTCGGCGAGGGCGCTGCGCGTGAGTTCCAGCGCGGTGTGTTCCCGCTGGATCTGCTGATGGCGCAGCAGCATCGTCAACGCCAAGCCCAGCAACAACGCCAGCAGGCTCCACCCATAAGCAGAGGATCGTCGTGGCGCGGGCGCCGGCCTATTCCGGTCCCGGCCGGACATCACCGTGTCCGGCGGCGCTGAAGCGATGGAGCGTTTGGTAGCACGCAAGACGTCTCCCACGGATGACCATGGCGCAATCGATGGTACAGATAACCATGCAGCACGAATACGGCAGCCCATCGACTACCGGGCGAGGTGAAGGTCGCGAGAATGTACCCGACGAATCTTCAGCGCGGCCGGGGCTTGGCGCGATGCGTCGGCGGCGCCGTCCATGGATCGTCCGGCCACGGGTGACGCGGGTAGCGACCCTTCAGTTCGCGCCGGACCTCGGGGTAGGTGCGCTGCCAGAAACCTTGCAGATCCTGGGTCACCTGGATCGGCCGCCCCGCCGGCGACAGCAGGTGCAGCGTGACCGCAACGCGACCGCCGCCCACGCGCGGCGTGTCGGCCAGGCCGAACAACTCCTGCAGCTTCACCGCCAGCACCGGCGGTTCGCCGGGGATGTAGTCGAGCCGCCGCCGCTGGCCGCTGGGCACGGTCAGGCTTTCGGGTGCGTGTTGGTCCAGCGCCTGGCGCTGCGCGTGGTCGAGCAGCGTCGAAAGTGCCTGAAACAAGGTGTCGGCCTGCAACGCATCGAGCCGGTGCACGCCGTCGAGAAACGGCGCCAACCAGTGCTCCAGTGTGGCCAGCAGCGTCGTGTCGGAAACGTCGGGCAGGCCCAGCGCCGGCATCCATTCGCGCAATGCCTGCATGCGCGCGCGCAGGCGGCGGGCCGATTCACTCCACGGCAGTACGTCGAGCCCGACGCTGCGAACCGCGGCGAGCAATGCCGGCAACGCATCGCGTGCATTCACCGGCACGCTGCGGCGCTCCAGCACGATCGCACCGAAGCGGCGTTCCTCGAACGCCTCCACCGCGCAGCGCTCGTCGTTCCAGCGCTGCGTGCGCTGATGGGTGAATTGTTCCGGGTAATCGCGTTCCAGCACATCCGGATCCAGCGGCGCGGCGGCCAGGATCAGGCTGTCGCGCGCCTCGTGGCGCAGGTCCAGCGCCACCAGCCACGGCTCGCCAAGCAGGGCGGTGTTCTCGTGCAGTCGCGCGCCGCGGCCGTTGGCCAGCGTGTAGCGCAGCGGATCGCTGCCGCTGCGATATGCCACCCGGTCGGGGAACGCGTGCAGAAGAAGGTCGCCGACCGCATGGCTTCCCGGTGTGCCGCTGGCGGACGTCTGGACGTCCAGACGTCTGCGCCATCCCTTGCTGGCCTGCTCGATGGCGGCCAGCGCGCCGGCATCCACTGCGCCGCGGGCCAGCGCACCGCGCCGGTCGCGCCAGGCATGCAGGGTGGTGACCCGATGGCGGAAATCATCGCTGCGCGCCTGCTCGCCGCGCAGAGGCGAGCGCGCCTCCATCAGCGCCAGCAGGTCGGCGATCAGCGGACGCAGCGTGGCCGGCGCGCGCAAGGCAGCGGCGCCCAGCCGCGGCGTGGCGCCCAGTTCCAGCAGGTCGCGGCCCAGCGCGGTGATGCGGTGGTCGTCGTCCACCGCCGCCAAAGCACGCAACAACTCGCGCGCCTGCGCCAATGCGCCGGGTGGCGGCGGATCCAGCCACGGCAACACGTCGCTGCCCCATGCAGCCAGTTCCAGCGCCAGGCCGGACAGGTCGGCCTGGGCGATCTCCGGCGTTCGCGCGCTTTCCAGCCGCTTGCTCTGCGGCCACAGCCGGTACGCCGTGCCCGCGGCCACGCGACCCGCACGACCCGCGCGCTGATCGGCCGAGGCCTGCGAGATGTTCACCGTTTCCAGCCGGGTGAAGCCGGAATTCGGATCGAAGCGCGGTTCGCGCGCCAGCCCGCTGTCGATCACCGCGCGGATGCCCGGCAGCGTGATGCTGGATTCGGCCACATTGGTGGCCAGCACCACGCGGCGTGTCCCCGGCACCGCATCGCTCAAGGCCGCCTGCTGTTCGGCCAGCGAAAGCTCGCCATGCAACGGGACGATTTCCAGCTCTGGGTAATCATCGGCCAGCGAGGCCGCCAAGGCCTGCGCCCGCGCGATCTCGCGCCGACCAGGCAGGAACGCCAGCACGTCGCCGGCGTTTTCCTGCAGCGCCAGCCGCGTCACCCGGGCCAGTTGCTGCTCCACGCTCTCCTGCGCGCGCGCCGGAGGATGGGCGATGTGCACGGGAAAACTGCGGCCGGGGCTGGTGATGCGCGGCGCATCCAGCCACTGCGCGATGCGTTCGCCATCCAGCGTGGCCGACATCAGCAGCAGCCGCAGCTCCGGCCGCAAGGTAGCCTGGATGTCCAGCGCCAACGCCGCGCCCAGATCGCCGGCCAGGTGACGTTCGTGGAATTCGTCGAACACGATCGCGCCGATGCCGGCCAACTCCGGATCGCGCTGGATCAGCCGCGTGAGGATGCCTTCGGTGATCACTTCGATCCGCGTGGCGGGACCGACCTTCGCCTCGAAACGGATGCGATAACCCACCGTCTGCCCTACTGACTCGCCCAACTGCTGCGCCATGTATTGCGCCGCCGCGCGCGCCGCGATGCGGCGTGGTTCCAGCATCAGGATCTTGCCTCCCGCCAGCCACGGCTGGTCGAGCAAGGCCAGCGGCACCTGGGTGGTCTTGCCCGCACCCGGCGGCGCCTCCAGTACCAGCCGCGTGTGATCGGCGAGCGAGGCGCGGATGTCGGGCAGCAGCGGGGTGATGGGGAAGACGGGATCGTGCGCGGTCATCCGGAGATGATAGCGGCGCAATGCGTGGCTCCCCCGCGAGCACCCGCCCTCTCCTCAATCCTCTCCCCGCAGGGGAGAGGACGCGAAGCTCGCCCGCCGCGGGGCTACGGGCTACTTCGCCCGCAGCGGTGCCAGCGATTCGAACTTGCGCTGGTATTCGTCGGTGACCTGCCGCGCGTCGTTGCCGCTGGTGATCACGCGGGGGGTGATCAGCACCAGCAGTTCGGTGCGGTCGCGGTGGCGGTTGGTGGTGCCGAACAGGCGGCCGATCAGCGGGATCTTGTTGAGAACGGGGATGCCGGTGTCGGTGGTGCCTTCGTTCTGCTGGATCAGGCCGCCGAGCAGTACGGTCTGGCCGCTCTGCACGGCCACCTGGGTTTCCAGCAGGCGCTTCTGGATGGGGAAGTTGCCGTTGTTGTCCTTGATGCCGGGCGCGCTGACTTCCTGGCTGAGCTTCAGGTACACCAGGCCACCGGGATTGACCCGCGGCACGACTTTCAGGATCACGCCGGTCGGCTTGTACTGCACCTCGCCCAGCGTGCTGATGCCGCTGCCCGCGTTGCCGAGGCCGGGGCTGATGAAGCTCTGGTTGACCGGGATCTCGTTGCCGACCTGGATATTCGCCTGCTGGTTGTTCATCACCACCAGCGACGGCTCGGACAACACCTTGGTGTTGCCGCTGGTTTCCATCGCGCGCAACGCCACCTGCAGATTGCTGTTCATGAAGGAATAGAAGAACGGCTCACCGCCGAAATTCACGCCGCCCTGGCCCAGCGCGATCTGCCGCGGGTTGTTGGCATCCCCCGGCGAAAACGTGATGTTGCCGTTGCTGTCGGTGGTACTGGTGGCGCCGCGGAGGCCTTCCAGATACCACTGCACGCCGAAGCTGAATTCGCCGGTGAGGCTGACTTCGAGAATGCGGGTTTCGATCTGCACCTGCAGCGGCACGCTGTCGAGTTTCTGGATCGCCGACTCGATCTCGCTCCATTGCGAGGGCCGTGCGCGCACCAGCAACTGGTTGTTGCTGTCCACCGCGCTGATGCGCACGCTGCCGTCGCTGGAGCTGTACGACTTGCCCGGCGCCGCCGTTTCGCCGCCCGTGGGCGCCATGGCCGATCCCGTCATGGCGTTGCCGCTGTCGGCACTGCTGCCGAAGGCGCCGTCGCTAGCGTTGTCGGCATTGCCCAGGGTGGCGCTGCTCAGGCCAGGTCCCACCTGGCCGCCGTTGTCGTTCGCGGAACCGGCGCTGTTGGTGTAGATCTGCGCCAGGTAGCGGGCCAGGTCCGAGGCCTTGATGTTGCGCACGTCGTAGACGAACAGCTGCGGCTCGTTGCCGCCGCCGCGGTCGATGCGGGCGATCCAGTCGCCCACTTCGCGCAGGTAGTCGGCCTGGGTGCTGATCACCACCAGCGCGTTGGTGCGCTCGATCGGGATGAAACGCAGCATGCCCGCCAGCGGCGTGTCGCCCTTGGGGCCGAACATGTCGTCCAGCTTGGGCATCAGTTCATCGACGCTGGCGCGCTGCAGGCTGAACACGCCCACCGACATGCCGCGCAACCAGTCCACGTCGAACGTGCGCACGGTGCGCTGGTAATTGGCCAGTTCCTGCGCGGTGCCGGACATCACCAGCAGGTTGCGCGCCGGATCGACCAGCAGGATCGAATCCGGCCGCGCGAACGGCTTGATCAGTTTCTGCATCTCGCTGGCCGAGATGTAACGCAGCGGAAACAGCCGTGCCTGCAAGCCACCCTGCGGCGCCGATGCACCGAGGCTGGGCACCAGGTTGCCGCCCAGCGCGTCCTTCGCCGGCAGCACCACGTAACTGCCGCCGCGCAACACCAGCGCGTTGCCGGTCCACGACAGCAGCGTCTCCAGGATCGGCAACGCTTCGCCGGCATCGACCGGTTCGGCGGTGGAGAACGAGATGTTGCCCTGCACGCCGGGCACGATGGTGTAGTTCTTTTTCAGCAGGTCGCCCAGGATCGCCTTCACCACCGCCTGCACCGGCTGGTTCTCGAAGTTGAAGGTGACACCATCGGGCCCGGCCGCGGGCGGGCGCGGCGTGGCCAGCCCGCCGGGATGGATGAACTGGCCGCTGCCCTCGCTCAGTTGCGGGCGCATTGCCGATGCCGAATCGGGAGCGGCCGTGGTGTTCAGCGGCAACGGTGCCGGCACCGGGTTCCGGGTGCCGGCCACCGCCTCGCGTTGCAGTGCGTCGTTGTCGCGCGGTTGCGGCAGGCTGGAGCAGCCCACCAGCCATACCGCCAGCGCCAACCCCAGCGCACGTAGCGGATGGGCCTGTCTGTGCGTGCGATGCATGCTCAATGTTCTCCTTCGTGAACCGCGGCAGCCTGGGCGGCACGGCGTTTCTGGATGGTCTGGCGCAGCGCGCGGATGCGCTGCGCCTGGGTATCGTCAGGCGCGCTGCCCGCGGCGGGCACGTTGCTGGCGGGCGCCGCGGCCGGCTCGGCAGGGGCCGCGTCCGGCGGCGCGGCCGGCGCGTTGGCGTCGATCGGCGCGCCAGCAGGCAGATGCAGCTCCACGCGGCCCTGGGTGGTATCGAAGACGGCCGAGCGCGGCCGCACCTCGACCAGCGTGGCCTGGCCACCGGGCGCGGATTCACCACGGTGCAGGCGCAATTGCCGATCACCCTGGCGATCGTGCAGCAGCGCGATCTGCAGCGTGGGCGTGAGGATGACGCCGGTGAGCTGCAGTTCCCCGATGCTGCCGCCCTGCACCGCCTGCGCGGCGGGTCGGCGCTCGGGATCGAACAACGGTCGCTGCCAGATCACCGCGAACTGGCTGCGCGGCGTCGGCGGCGGCAACGGTGCCGCGCGGTCGGCCACCGG
>DATJCF010000195.1:0-1781 GCA_035514935.1 Rhodanobacter sp.
GAAGTGACCTTTCTTCTCGATGCCCAGGCCGTGGAAAACCTGCACCTTCAGCCCCGGAAACGACAGCGGCACTTCGTTGCCCGGCACCAGCACGGCGTCGGGATCGAACGCGCGCACTTCCGCCGTGGTGCGCAGCAAGCGCTCGCCCGGAAGCAGGTTTCCCGGCACCGGGCCATTCAGGAACCACGCGACCTCGTCGCCGCGTTCCAGTGCCGCCGCCTGCAGCGGGCGCAGGATCTCGAACGCATACGACAGCTCGGCGAAAAGCAGGTAACGGTGCGGCTTTGCCATGAAAAATCCCGAACGCGGCGCCACGCCACGGCGCCAGAAAAGCACTCCCGGTTTCCGGCCGGCATCAGCGCGATGCGGAAAACGCAGGAGATCGATGGGCGAAGTCTAGCGTTTGCGGTCGCGTCCTGACCGATGCGACGTCGCCCCGCGATCAGGCCGCGCTGTCTCCCTCGGCCCGGCAGCGAAGCCCGTTGCCCACGCGCACCGCCAGGCCAAGCAGCAGGAAAAAGAACAACGATTGCGACATCACCCGGAAAAGCACGCTCTCCGTGAGCGCGCAGACGGCATAGAGCACCACGATCGCCAGGCCGGCGTACGCGGGTCGGGACACGGCGTCGTCGGGATCGGCCGCGTGCCGGAAAAAATAGAAGAACGGCAGCACGAACAGCAGCACCAGCACCACCAGCCCGAAGATGCCGCGGGTGGCGGCCGCATCCAGGTATTCGTTGTGCGGATGGCCGTATTGCGCGACCGCCGCATTGGTGCGCCCGGCCGCCACTTCGCTGCGTATATAGGTACCGAAACGGTCGATGCCCACGCCGGCCAGCGGATGTTCCTTGAACGCACGCACGGCCGTGCGCCACATCTCCAGCCGCTCGCGCACGGCGCCCTTGGCGTCGTGGTTGGGGTTGTATGAGCTGACTTCCTGGCTGATGCTGGCGAAGCGTTCGATCAGTCGACCGTCGAGATTGGCCGCGGCCGTGAGCGCCGCCGCGATCCCGATCACCAGGATCGGCAGCCATTGCCGGCGCCGCAAACCCTTGCGATAGCCATGCAGCGCCATCACCAGCGCAAACGCCGGTACGAAGGCCAGCAGCGGCCCGCGGCTCTGGGTCAGCAATGCGCCATAAAGACCCAGCGCCATGGCGGCGCCATGCAGCCACTTCTCGCCTCGGGTCGCCTTCGGGTTCAGCAGTTGCAGCAGCGCCAGCAAGGTCAGCCCCAGCATGACGGTGGCGAACTCGATCGTGCTGGCGGGGCCGCCATTGAGTCCGGCCGGGCGCAGGACACCGTAGAAATGATGCTGCACAACGCTCACCGCGCCGAGGAAAATCAGCGTCAGGCTGAAGCCGTTCCAGACCTTGCGCATGCTCAGGCCAAGGCTGAAAACAGCGGCAATCACGGCGTACATGATGATGTGTGCCGACTGGTCGAACTCACGCCAGTCAAGCTGGTGTTGCCAGATGTTGACCACCGAAAGCGCCACCATCAGCGCCGCGGGAACCAGCGCGGGCCAGGCGTAGCGGTAATCGCGGCGCACCGCCCGGCTCACCATCAGCAGCCACAGGCCGGCCAGGAAAAGCAGCGCAATCGGCAGCACCCTGACGTGCTTTTCGATGGAGAACGACAGCGGGACCAGGATGACCAGCAAGGTGCAGCACGCCAGTGCCCATCGCTTCAACTGTGTACCGTGCATGGCGTCCATTGCGTTCCAGCGGTTGCGCGATTGGGTGGGTGGTGGAGCGACGTGCCGCCTGGGGGAAGGCAGG
>DATJCF010000196.1:0-2682 GCA_035514935.1 Rhodanobacter sp.
CCGGGAAATAACTCGCGCATCCGGACTGGCCGCGATGCGCGTCAATGAAACCACCGCAGCAGCACCAGCCCCGCGACCACCGCGCCGGCGCCGAACAGGCGCAAGGTATGCGGCGGCAAGGTCAGCGCCTGTCGCACCATCGCCTGCCAGGCTTTGGGGGCGGCGAACAACAGCAGGCCCTCGATCACCAGCACCAGGCACAGGGCGCCAAACAACTGATGCACCGATGTTGCCTAGCGCTTCTGTACGGGCTGGTTGAAGTAGCGCATGAACTCCGAGTCGGGCTTCAGGATCAGCATGCCCTTGCCATCCTCGAACGACTTTCGGTAAGCCGCCAGGCTCCGGTAGAAGGTGAAAAACTCGGCATCCCGAGCGTAAGCCCTGGCGTAGATCGCCGCGGCCTGCGCATCGCCTTCGCCACGAATCTTGGCCGCGTCGCGCATCGCATCGGCACGCAATACCTGGCCCTGGCGATCGGCATCGGCCTGGATCTTCTCGGCCGCTTCCTGGCCGGTGTAGCGCAGTTCATTGGCCAGCTGCAGCCGCTCGGCGCGCATGCGCTTGTAGACCGATTCGCTGACCTCGTTGGGCAGGTCGATGCGCTTGATGCGCACGTCGACCACGGCAATGCCGAGGTTCTTGCGGGCCGACGCATCGGTCTGCGCGCGTACGCGCTCGGTGATGTCCTTGCGGCCGCCGGAGATCAGGTCAGGCAGCGTGCGCGCATTGAACTCGAAGCGCAGCGCATCCTTCACGATCGGGGTCAGCCGCTGCGCCGCCTGCAACTGGTCGCCGCCGGTGGCGCGGTAATACGCGGCGTTGTCCAGCACGCGCCATTTCACGTAGAAGTCGACGTTGACGCTCTTCTTCTCGGAGGTGAAATAGCGCTCCGGCGGCGCATCCAGCGACAGGATGCGCTTGTCGAAATGCATCACCTGCTGGATCACCGGGATCTTGAAATGCAGCCCCGGCTGGTAATCGGTGTGCACGATGCGGCCGAATTGCAGCAGCAGCGCGCTGTGCCCTTCGCGAACCACGAACATGCTGTTGAGCCCAAGCAGGATCAACAGCACCGCGACGACGCCTGCGGCTATCCGGCTCATGGCTGTGCTCCCTTGTCGGCTGAATTGCTGCTGGCAGCGGGCACCACGACACTCGCGTTGGATGAATCCGCATTGGCCGAGGTGGCCGTGCCGCCCTGGTGTGCCGGCAGGTTGATGATGTTGCGGCCGTCGGAGCCGTCGATCACCTTGGGGTTGTCAGCCATCACCTGTTCCATGGTTTCCAGCCACAGCCGCTTGCGGGTGACCTCCGGTGCCGCCTGGTACTGCTTCAGCATCAGGTCGAAACGGTCGGTGTCGCCTTCGGCGCGGGCAATGCGCTCGGCTTTGTAGCCCGCCGCCTCGGCCGCGATGCGCGCCGCGTCGCCGCGCGCCACCGGCACCACCTTGCTGGCATAGGCCAGGGCGCCGTTCTCGATGCTCTGCTTGTCTTCACGGGCGTTGTTGACGTCGTCAAAGGCGTCCTTCACCTCGTTCGGCGGCGCCACGTTCTGGAAGCTCACCTCGGTGACGCGCAGACCCGAGTTGTAGCTATCCAGCGTTTTCTGCAACGCCACCTGCGCCTCGCTGACCAGGCTGGCGCCGGCCGCGGACAGGATCTGGTCCATGTCGCTGCCGCCGATCACCGAACGCACCGCCGCCTCCGCCGCCGCGCCCGTGGTGCCGTCGGGGTCGTTCAGCGAGAACAGGTACTTGCGGGCGTCGTCCACCTGGTATTGCACGGTGAAATCGATGGTGATGATGTTTTCATCGCGGGTCAGCATGGCGACCTTGTCGGTCACCGAGCGGATGCGTGTGGCTTCGACCTTGGTGATCGTCTCGAACGGTACCGGCAGCTTCAGGTGGAAGCCCGGCGGCAACGTGCGCGAATACTGGCCGAAGCGCAGCACCACGCCCGCCTCGCGCGCGCCGACGATGGTGTAGCTGCTGAACAGCACGCTCAACACCAGCAAGGCCACCACGACGGTGATGATGCCGCCAGCGCCATTGCCGAATTTGCCGAAACGGCCCTTCAGCTGCTTGAGCAGATCGTCCAGGTTCGGCGCGCCGCCCGAAGGCCGCTTGCGGTTCCATGGATCGCCCTGTTGCCCTTTACCGGGTTCATTCCACGCCATGAGTCAGTCTCCTTGGGACCGCTGGAGGCCGGCAGCCACGGCCGGAGCACACGTTGAAAGGGGAAGCCACATGATGTCTGCCATAACGGTGGGGGCATGTGCCGACCTGGTCAGGCGGCAGCACAAACGCCGGACAGTTTAGCAGAGCCTGACGCATTGATCCGCTGCCCGCGACCGTCACGACCGGGCCATGCCGGCGCCGCCAGGCGCCCTGGATGGAGAGCACGCTAGGACGCCGGGGCCAGCAGATCACGCAACATGCCAGCCTCGGTCGCATCGGCGCCCAGCGGTGCCAGTACGCTGCGGGGCGCATCGATTCGCAGGCGCCAGCCGTGCTCGTCGACCGTCTCCTCGGCGATCGCGCCAGAGGCCTTGAGCCGCGCATGCAGGCGACCGGCGGTCAGCGGCAGATGCAGCGACGACTGCACCCTGTCGCCACCCAGCAACTCGCCCAGCGCCTGGTGCAGCAGCTCCACCCCCACGCCGGTGGCGGCCGACAGCCACAC
>DATJCF010000197.1:0-3758 GCA_035514935.1 Rhodanobacter sp.
GTGCTTGAGCGTCACGGCGAACGTCTTGCAGGTCTTCGGCACGGTGATGGTTTTGACGTTGAACTGCATGGCGTCGTTGGCTTCGACGGTGGTGGCGCATTCGGCGGCCATCAGCGGGGTGGACAACAGGCCGAGCAGGGCAATCGCGATCAACTTGCGCATGGGGAATTACTCCAGCAGAGGGGACATGGATAAACTGCAGGCCGATTGTGCCCCCGCCGCGCAGGCGTCGGCACTGACTTGGATCATCGCCGTGCGGCAAGCCGTACGCGACACTGTCGCTGCCAGATGAGGTAAACCTGATGACGCACGTAGTCACCGAAAATTGCATCAATTGCAAGCACACCGATTGCGTGGAGGTGTGTCCGGTGGATTGTTTCCATGCCGGGCCGAATTTTCTGGTGATCGATCCGGATGAATGCATCGACTGCACCTTGTGCGTGGAAGAGTGCCCGGTGGGCGCGATCTTCCCCGAGCTGGATGTACCAGCCGGGCAGGAGGGTTTCCTTGCCATCAACGCGGAGTTGGCACGTGAGTGGCCGGTGCTGACCAGCAAGATCGCTGCGATGGAAGATGCCGCCAAGTGGGATGGCGTGCCGGACAAATTGCCGTTGCTGCAGCGCTAGGCACAAAAAAGCCCGCGTTCGCGGGCTTTTCCGTTTCGGGGGATGCGGTGGCTTACTTCGCCACGACCCGCACCATCTCCAGGCACTTGTTCGAGTAGCCCCACTCGTTGTCGTACCAGCTGACCAGCTTCACGAACGTGCTGTCCAGCGCGATGCCGGCGTCGGCGTCGAACACCGAGGTGCAGGTTTCGCCGCGGAAATCGGTGGCCACGACCTTGTCTTCGGTGTAGCCGAGCACGCCCTTCAGCGCGCCTTCGCTCTGCGCTTTCATTTCGGCGCAGATTTCGGCGTAGGTCGCGTCCTTGAGCAATTCGACGGTGAGGTCGACCACGGAGACGTCGGCGACCGGCACGCGGAAGCT
Source organism: Rhodanobacter sp. (assembly GCA_035514935.1). Lineage (GTDB taxonomy): Bacteria > Pseudomonadota > Gammaproteobacteria > Xanthomonadales > Rhodanobacteraceae > Rhodanobacter. The sequence continues at coordinate 988 of DATJCF010000197.1, forward strand.
CATGCCGGTGAGCTTCTTGTTGAGCTCGGGGATCACCACGCCGACGGCCTTGGCCGCGCCGGTGGAGGACGGGATGATGTTTTCCAGGATGCTGCGACCGCCGCGCCAGTCCTTGTTGCTGGGGCCATCGACCGTCTTCTGGGTGGCGGTGGCGGCGTGCACGGTGGTCATCAGGCCGCGCTTGATGCCCCACTTGTCGTTGATCACCTTGGCGATCGGCGCCAGGCAGTTGGTGGTGCAGCTGGCGTTGGAGATGATCGCCTCGCCCTTGTAGGTCTTGTCGTTGACGCCGTAGACGAACATCGGCGTGTCGTCCTTGGACGGCGCGGACAGGATCACCTTCTTCGCGCCCGCATCGAGATGCTTCTGCGCCGTTTCCTTGGTCAGGAACAGGCCGGTGGATTCGATGACCACGTCGGCGTTCACTTCATTCCATTTCAGGTTGGCCGGATCGCGCTCCTGGCTCAGGCGAATGGTCTTGCCGTTGACCACCAGATGGCCGTTCTCGATCTTGACGTCGCCCTTGAAGCGGCCATGCACGGAGTCGTAGCTCAACATGTAGGCGAGATAATCCGGCTCGAGCAGGTCGTTGATTGCCACGATCTCGATGTCGTTGCCGAAGTTCTGCACAGCTGCGCGCAGCACGTTGCGACCGATGCGGCCGAAGCCGTTGATGCCGACCCTGATGGTCATGAGAGAGCGTCCTCCGTTGCGAAAATGGATGGCTGCCGCGGGGTACGGCGCCGGTGTTTCAGCCCTCGAATCTTACAATGAAAGCACCGTTCCTGCGGGGGAAGATTCGCCTTGTGTCAGACTTCCGCGTTTGCGCGAGCGCCGGTGATGTCGCGACCAATCCTCTCCCTCCTGCTGGCGTCGGCCATGCTCCTGGTCGCGCCATCCGCCCGGGCATGGGGGCCGCTGGGACACAGCGTGGTGGCCGAACTGGCGCAACGCCAGCTGAGTCCCGCGGCCGAAAGGGAAGTGGAGCGGCTGCTGGCACCGGAGCACACCACGCGCCTGGCCGACGTGGCCAACTGGCCCGACCAGGTCCGCAACGACCCCGCGCTGCAGGCGTTGTGGAAACGCACAAGTCGCTGGCACTACATCAATTTTTCCAGCGACCGCTGCAACTATGTGGCGCCGCGCGATTGCCCGAAGGGCGAGTGCGTGGTGGCCGCGCTGGCGCGGGAGGTGCAGGTGCTGGGCGATCGTTCGCAGCCCGATGCGGTGCGTCGCGAAGCGCTGAAGTTCGTGGTGCATCTGGTGGGGGACGTGCACCAGCCGCTGCACGCCGGTTACCGACCGGACCGCGGTGGCAACCAGTACCAGGTGCAGTTCGAGGGCAAGGGCAGCAACCTGCACAAGGTGTGGGACTCGGGCCTGCTGGGTACGCGCCGCCTGAGCTGGCGGGATTACGCCAACCTGCTGGATTCGCGACCGCCGGTGACCTTGCCGCGGCCGATCGCTCCGCTGGACAACCCGTACGCGCAATGGGCGGAGGAGTCGTGCCGGCTCACCGCGGCGATGGACTTCTATCCATCCAGACGGCGGATCGGGTCGGCCTATGTGGACCGGAATCTCCCGCTTGCCGAACGGCGTTTGCGCGTGGCGGGGAGGCGGTTGGCCGAGGTGTTGAACCGTCACCTGGGTGACGTTGTCACGCAACATGCGCACGAGCATTGATATGGGGACGAAGAGTTCTGGTAATCTGAATCGATGACTACCGAACCCCAATCCCGCCGCACCCGAATCGTCGCCACGCTCGGCCCCGCCACCGATGCTCCAGGCATGCTCGAACAGATCATCGCCGATGGCGTGGACGTGGTTCGACTCAACCTTTCCCATGGTCAGCCCGACGACCATCGCGCACGCGCCGCCGCGGTTCGCGTCGCTGCCGCCAACGCCGGTCGCGAGGTCGGCATCCTGGCCGATCTGCAAGGCCCCAAGATCCGCATCGAGAAATTTGCCAACGGCCCGATCGAACTGGTCAACGGCGCGTCCTTCGTGCTGGATTGCCGCCCCGATGCACCCGCCGGCAACGACCAGCGCGTCGGCGTCAGCTATTACGGACTCCCCAATGATGTGCATGCCGGCGACGTCCTGTTGCTGGACGACGGCCTGCTGGCCTTGACGGTACTGGAAGTGGTGGGCGCCGAAGTGCGTTGCCAGGTGTTGATCGGCGGCCGCCTGTCCGACCGCAAGGGCCTCAATCGCCAGGGCGGCGGCCTGTCGGTGACGGCACTGTCGGACAAGGACAAGGCCGACATCAAGCTGGCCGCCGAGATCGGCGCCGATTTCCTGGCCGTGTCCTTCGTGCGTTCGGCCGACGACATGCATCAGGCGCGTCGCCTGCTGCACGAAGCGGGCGGCAACGCCTCGCTGGTGGCCAAGATCGAGCGTGCCGATGCGATCCCCGTGCTGGGCGAGATCATCGACGCCTCCGACGTGGTGATGGTGGCGCGCGGCGACCTGGGCGTGGAAATCGGCGACGCCGAGTTGCCTGGCCTGCAGAAAAAGATCATCCGCGAATCGGTGCAGCGCAATCGCTCGGTGATCACCGCCACGCAGATGCTGCAGTCGATGGTGTACGCGCCGATCCCCACCCGCGCCGAAGTGCTGGACGTGGCCAACGCGGTGATCGATGGCACCGATGCCGTGATGCTGTCGCAGGAAACCGCCGCCGGCGCGCATCCGGACAAGGCCGTCCAGGCGATGGTGCGCATCTGCCTGGGTGCCGAGCGCCAGTTCGAGCCCAAGGACGACCTCACCAC
>DATJCF010000198.1:0-8795 GCA_035514935.1 Rhodanobacter sp.
GCGCTTCGACCAGCGCTTCGACCTGATCGTGTGCACCGACGTGCTGCATTACCTGAAGCCCGCCGAGATCCGCGCAGGGCTGGGCGGCATCGTGGAGATGCTGGAGGGGATCGCCTTCCTCGAAGTGTTCACCAGCCGCGACGACGTGGTAGGCGATCGCCTGGGCTTCGTGTCCCGTACGCCGGATTGGTACTTGCGCGAATTCGGCGCGGCCGGGTTGCTGCCGTGTGGCTCCCATTGCTACCTGGGGCCGCGGTTGGAGCGCCATATCGCGGCGCTGGAGCGGGCGCAGTTGCCGGCGTAGGAGCGCACCCTGTGCGCGAATGCTTTTCGTGACGTGACAAAGAGCATCGCGCACAGGGTGCGCTCCTGCAGGTGGCTATCGTCAGCAACGGAAAGGCCGCCTTGCGGCGGCCCTTCCGGTTTGCACGATGTGCAGCAACTCAGCTGCGCGAAGCGCGCTTGCGGTCGTTCTCGGTGAGGTGCTTCTTGCGCAGGCGGATTTCCTTCGGAGTGATCTCGACCAGCTCGTCGTCGTCGATGAAGTCCAGCGCCTGTTCCAGCGAAAACTTGATCGCCGGGGTCAGCTGGATCGCATCGTCCTTGCCCGAGGCGCGCATGTTGGTCAGCGGCTTGGGCTTGATCACGTTGACGGTGAGGTCGTTGTCCTTGGCGTGGATGCCGACCAGCTGGCCTTCATACACATTGTCGCCCTCGGCCGCGAACAGCTTGCCGCGATCCTGCAGCGGTCCGAGCGAGTAGGCTGGAGTGGTGCCGCCGGCATTGGCGATCATCACGCCGTTGAGGCGCTTGGCGATCTGGCCTTCTTCCTTCGGACCGTAATGGTCGAACACGTGGAACAGCAGGCCCGAGCCCTGGGTCAGGGTCTTGAACTGGTTCTGAAATCCGATCAGGCCACGCGCCGGGATTTCGTAATCGAGCCGCACGCGGCCCTTGCCGTCCGATTCCATGTTCTTCAGCTGACCCTTGCGCATGCCCAGCTTTTCCATCACGGCGCCCTGGTGGACTTCCTCCACGTCGACCACCAGCTGCTCGATCGGCTCCATCTTCTGGCCGTCGATCTCCTTGATGATCACTTCCGGGCGCGACACGGCCAGCTCGTAGCCTTCGCGGCGCATGTTCTCGATCAGCACCGACAGGTGCAGCTCGCCGCGGCCGGAAACCAGGAACTTGTCGGCGTCCGAGCCCTGCTCGACCTTCAGCGCCACGTTGTGCACCTGCTCGCGGTCCAGGCGGTCCTTCAGCTGGCGGCTGGTGAGGAACTTGCCGCCGCTGAGGTCCTTGTTGCCGGCGAACGGCGAGTTGTTGACCTGGAAGGTCATGCTGATGGTCGGCTCGTCCACGGTCAGCGCGGGCAGCGCCTCGGGGGCCTCCAGCGCGCACACGGTGTCGGAGATGGTCAGCTCGGAGATGCCGGAGATGGCCACGATGTCGCCGGCCTCGGCGGTTTCCTGTTCGATCCGCTCCAGGCCCAGGAAGCCCAGCACCTGCAGCACCTTGCCCTGGCGCTTCTTGCCGTGGCGGTCGATCACGGTCACCGGCATGTTCTTCTTCAACGTGCCGCGCTGGACGCGGCCGATGCCGATCACGCCCACGAAGTTGTTGTAGTCCAGCTGGCTGATGCGCATCTGGAACGGGCCGTCCGGGTCCACGTCCGGCTTGCTGACGTGCTGCATGATCGCTTCGTACAGCGGGGTCATGTCGCCTTCGCGGACGTCGTCATTGAGGCCGGCGTAGCCGTTCAGCGCCGAGGCGTAGACGATCGGGAAATCCATCTGCTCCGGCGTGGCGCCGAGGCGGTCGAACAGATCCCACACCTGCTCGACGACCCATTCCGGACGTGCGCCCGGGCGGTCGACCTTGTTGATCACCACGATCGGCTTGAAGCCCATCGCGAACGCCTTTTGCGTCACGAAGCGGGTCTGCGGCATCGGGCCGTCCATCGCGTCGACCAGGATCAGCACCGAGTCGACCATCGACAGCACGCGCTCCACCTCGCCGCCGAAGTCGGCGTGTCCCGGCGTGTCGACGATGTTGATGCGGTTGCCCTGCCAGGTGATGGCGGTGTTCTTGGCCAGGATGGTGATGCCACGCTCCTTTTCCTGGTCGTTCGAGTCCATCACGCGCTCGGCCAGCACGGTGCGCTCATTGAGCGTGCCGGACTGCTTGAGCAGGCAATCGACGAGGGTGGTCTTGCCGTGATCGACGTGGGCGACGATGGCGATATTGCGCAGGTTTTCGATAGACATGGGATCGACTCGGGCGGCGCACAGGCCGTCACGCAGGTTTTTGAAGGACGAATTAACCGATTATACGGAGTTGTGCGCCAACTTGCCCGTGATTTCGTTCAGGCGGGGCGGGGCGGCGGAGCCCGGCCCGTTCAGGGGGCCGCCGTCGGATGGTCCCGGGGCGCCATCACACCCTGGACTGCCGGCGCTTTCTCTTCCCGCAGGACTGCGCGAGTATCGAAGATCAATGCAGATGGCGACCGTTGGCGCGCGGCGTACGGAAACCTCACGCGATGGGGAAGCGAGAATACGGAAAAGACCGAGCCGTTAGCGGTAATCGTCGCCGGCGTTGTCTACGATGACGATCAAGCAGGCTGGCGCGCCCATTCGCGGCTCGGCGTTCATGAAATGAGATTTGGCATCGCTCGCGATGTTGAAGCACCACCGGCAAAGGGATCCCTGTCTCCTGCGCCGGCTCAACCGAGGCTGCAGACCTTGCAGCCTCTCACTTGTATCTCCAAGGAGAACGGCATGAACTCGCATTTTGAACGCACTGGCCCGCTGACTGAACTGACCAGCTACCCGCAATGGGCGCAGGACATGGTCGCGGACTGCGCCAGCACCAAACAGAGCGTGGTGGATCACGAGCTGTGGGCCAGGATGAGCGATGGCACGCTCGGTCGCGACGGCACCGTCAATTTCATGTGCGGCATCTGGCCAGTCATCGAACGGTTTCCCGGCTACATGGCGATGAGCCTGCTCAAGACCCAGTACGGCCGTAGTGCTGGTGACAATCTGGCGCGACGCTGGCTGGTACGCAACATTCGCGTGGAGCAAAACCATGCCGAATACTGGTTGCATTGGGCCGAGGGGGTAGGGGTGTCGCGCGATGAGGTGCTGAACGGCATGCCCCCCCGGGGAACCCAGACCTTGGCGCATTGGTGCGAAGAAGTGAGCAGCGGCGACAGCCTGGTAGCCAGCATTGCCGCTACCAACTACGCGGTGGAAGGCGCCACGGGAGAATGGTCGCAGCTTATCTATGAAAGCGAGAGCTACAAGCAGCGTTTCCCCGAGAAAACGCGTGCCGGTTCGCTACGCTGGCTACAGTTGCATGCGGCTTATGACGATACCCATCCATGGGAGGCGCTGGAAATCGTTTGCACCCTGCTGGGTACATCCCCGGCGGCCGAGGAGGTTGCGCACATCACAGCCTGTATCAAGCGCAGCTACACGAGCATGCGGATACTTGCTGATCGTTGTGTACAGCCTTCGCGGATGCTGAACGTTCTCAGCGAAGCGGCAGCTTGACGGAACGGGCTGCTGCAAGGTCCTTTGGTAAACGCATTGACGCGCAAATCGTGAGATAAAGGCATCCATGCGCACTTTTACGACTACCTTGCAGCGGCCCCTGTCGCGGCGTTTGATGCCGCTGGTCTATGCATTGCTGGCCATGGTGGCGCTCATCCTGGCTTTGACCTGGGTGGCGCTGCAGACACAGGTGGCTCTCGCCGGCTTTCTCAACGGCGAGAGCGTCTGGTCGAAGGCGCAGAAGCAGGCGGTGGTCGATCTGGATGCCTATGCGAGCAGCGGATCGGCGACGGACCTTCGCGATTTTCAGCGCAACCTGACCGTACTGAATACCGACCGCTGGGCGCGCGACAACATCATCTCGGGGCACTACGACTACGACGCCACCGTGAATGCGTTGCGCCGGGCCAATGCGATGCCCACCGCGATCCCCGGCGTGATTTTCATGCTGCATCATTTTTCCGACGCGCCGTACATGCGCGACGCATTGCAGGCTTGGCGATCCACCGATAACGCCGTCGCCGAGCTGGAGACCATCGCACTCGAATTGCAGCGCGCCCATGCGATGGGCGCCATGTCGGCTCAGGAGGTCACGCGTCAGCGTGCACGGATCGGTACGATAAACAGCTACATCGAACCGCGCAGCAATCTGTTTTCGCTGAAAATCGCCCTGGGCGCCACCTGGATGGGCCAGGTGCTGTTCGGCGGCGTGCTGGCTGCCGCGTTCATCGCCGCGTTGCTTTGGATACTCATGGCCCGACGCACGCTGGCCAGCATTCGTGGCACCGAGGAGCGTTACCGGCTGCTGTTCGACAGCGCTTCGGACGCGATCGTGATGGTGGATGAAGCCAGCGGGCGCATCCTGGACGCCAACCGGGCCGCATCGGAATGGACCGGGCGGCGTGCCGGCGAGTTGATCGGCGACCGCTTCGTGCATCTGTTCACCCAGACGGTGTCCCAGCTGGAAGGCCGCGCCGCCATCAACGGCTTGCTGGGTGCCAACGGCGCCAAGCTACCGGTGGAAACGCAGTGCAGCCTGGTCAACTGGGGCGACCGGCGTGTGCGCCAGGCGATCATCCGCGACATTTCCGAGCGGGTGGCGATGGAGCGGGAGCGGCGCATCGCTGCCGAGGCGCTGGCCAGCATCGCCGAGGGCGTGATCATCGCCGACCCGCAGCGCCGGATCATCTCCGTCAACGATGCGCACGAGCAGCTCACCGGTTTCGATGCCGATGCCGTGCGCGACAAGCGCTTCGACGCCACGCGCCGCCTGCCCGACGGCCACAGCCTGCCGCAGTCGATATGGGATGACATCGCCGCCGGCCAGAACTGGCTGGGCGAGGTGCAGAGCATCCGTCGCGACGGCACCAGCTACCCCGAGCAGCTCAGCATCAGCGCCATCCGCGACACCGAACACCAGGTGCTCTATTACGTGGCGGTGTTCACCAATATCTCCGCGACCAAACAGCAGCAGCAGCGGCTGGAACACCTGGCCCGGCATGATCCGCTCACCGGCCTGGTCAACCGGGCGGAGTTCGAGCGGTATTGCACCGAGGCCATTGCCATTGCCGAGCGCGAGCGGTTGGCCACCGTGGTGCTGTTCATCGATCTGGACGCGTTCAAGATCGTCAACGACAGCTACAGCCACGCGATCGGCGACCGGCTGCTGGTGAAAGTGGCCGAGCGCATCCGCCGCCAGTTGTCCGAGGGCGATGTGGCCGGGCGCATTGGCGGCGACGAATTCACCGTGCTGATCCATCACATCAACCTGCGCGAGGACGCGCGCGTGATGGCCGAGCGGCTGCTGGCGGTGCTGTCCGAGCCGCTGCTGGTGGACGACTACGAGATCGTGCTGAGCGCAAGTATCGGCATCGCCGGCTATCCGCTGGACGGGCTGGACGCAGCGACCCTGGTCGCCAACGCCGACGCGGCGATGTACGCCGCCAAGACTGAAGAACGCAACACGCTGCGCTTCTACACGCCAATGATGCACGCCAACACCAGCCGCCGCCTGCTGCTGGCCACCGAGCTGCGCCAGGCGCTGGTTCGCGAGGAATTCCGGCTGGTTTACCAGCCCAGTATCGAGATGCGCACGGGACGCATCGTGGCGGTCGAGGCGCTGGTGCGCTGGCAACATCCCGATCGCGGCGAGGTAATGCCCAGCGAGTTCATCCCGGTGGCCGAAAGCCTGGGCCTGATCCGTCGCATCGACGAATGGGTGATGCAGACCGCCTGCGCCCAGATCGAGGCGTGGGACCTGGCCGGCATGCCGCCGGTGCGCGTGGCCGTGAACGTGTCGGCGCGCGGGTTTGGCCACGCGGCCTTCGTCGATGGCGTGAGCCGCGCGATGCAGCAGCGGCGGGTGCCGCCCGGGCGGCTGATGCTGGAGATCACCGAAAGCGCCATGTTGCGGATGGGCGACGACACCGAGCGCACCATGCGTGCGCTGCATGCGCTGGGGCTGGAGGTGGCGGTCGACGATTTCGGCACCGGCTATTCCTCCATGGCGTATCTGAAGTTGCCGGCGGTGGCGTATCTGAAGATCGACCGCTCGTTCGTGTCCGGTCTGCCGGAAAGTACCGACGACGTGGCGATCATCGAAGCCATGCTGGCCATGTCGCGCAGCCTGGGCCTGAAGACCATCGCCGAGGGCATCGAGACCGAGGCGCAACACGAGTTCCTGATGCGCGCCGGCTGCAATGAGGGGCAGGGCTATCTGTATTCGTACGCGCTGACGGCCAGCGCCATCGAAAAACTGATGTCGCCGCGCTCGTTTCACGTGCCGACCAAGCTGCGGCTGGTGCCGCCGAAGCGCGGCCTGTAGCCACCGACGGGGTGGCGCCTGATACATGTCATGGCCGGTCGCGCAAGTACGCGCGACACTTCGCCCATGTCCAGTGACCCGCAACCCACCCACGTCCCCGACGGCACCAAGTTCATCAGCCCGCAGGGCACCCGTGCGATCAAGGGCGGCATCCGCCCCAACGCTGGGAGTGCCACACCCGATATCGGGCATAAACCGCCGTGGCTACGCATAAAACTGCCCAGCGGTGCCCGCTACGAGGAAGTGCACGAGATCGTGCGCAGCCACAACCTGCACACCGTCTGCGCCGAATCGAAATGCCCCAACATCGCCGAATGCTGGGGTCGCGGCACCGCCACGCTGATGCTGATGGGCTCGGTGTGCACACGCGCCTGCAAGTTCTGTTCGGTCAGCACCGGCAACCCCAATGGCTGGCTCGACCCGCTGGAGCCGATGCAGGTGGCCGACGCGGTGGCCTTGATGGGGCTCAACTACGTGGTGCTGACCTCGGTCGATCGCGATGACCTGCCCGACGGCGGCGCCGCCCATTACGCCGCCTGCGTGCGCGCCATCCACCAGCGCTCGCCGCAAACCGCGGTGGAGGCGCTGACCCCCGATTTCGCCGGCCGGCATGCCGACGTGGCGACGGTGCTCGACGCGGGGCTGGCCACGTATGCGCAGAACCTCGAGACGGTGGAACGCCTGACCCACCCCGTGCGCGACCCGCGTGCCGGTTACGCGCAGACGCTGGACGTGCTGGCGTTTGCCAAGCGCCACGCGCCGAAGACGCTGACCAAGACCAGCCTGATGCTGGGGTTGGGCGAAACCGACGAGGAGATCGACCGCACTCTGGACGACATCCGCGCCGCCAACGTCGACGTGGTCACCCTGGGCCAGTACATGCGGCCCAGCCCGCATCACCTGGCGGTGCAGCGTTTCGTGACGCCGGAGGAATTTCGCCAGTACAGGGAACAGGCTCTGGCCAAAGGCTTTGTCGAAGCCGTGGCCGGGCCGTTGGTTCGTTCAAGTTATCGCGCCGAGCGCGTGCTGGAGCACAACAACCTGGGGTTGTGAGCGCCAGGCACGGCAGGCCCGGTGGCGGTTTCATCGTTCGTCCACCAGGAGGTATCGCCATGTCCGCGTTTCACCGTCCCTTGCATCGCCATGCCGTTGTGCCGGAGCGCGGCGGTATCGGCGGGTCTGGCCTCTCCCCGCTGGCACTGAGGCTGCAGCGTGAACAGCGCATCGACGAGGAGCTGGCGCAGAGCTTTCCCGCCAGCGATCCGCCGAGCTGGGTGCAAGGCGTCTCGCCGCGGCCTTCCTGATCCCCGTTCGATCCCTGCGATCAAACCGGAAGCCGATTCCCCACGGAGCGCAACCATGGACACACCCATCTATCCTCAAGCCAGCGCCGAACTGGCGCGCAAACGCCGCGAGCTGGCACCCGAGCCGCTGAAGGCATTCAAGGCGTTCAGTGCCGCCGTGTTTGCCGAAGGCGCCGTGCCGGCCGTCACCAAGCAGCTGATTGCGGTGGCGGTGGCGCATGTCACCCAATGCCCGTATTGCATCAAGGGCCACACCGCCGAGGCGCTGAAGCAGGGTGCCAGCGAGCAACAGATCATGGAGGCGATCTGGGTGGCGGCGGAGATGCGCGCGGGCGGCGCCTACGCGCATTCGGCGCTGGCGCTGGATACCATGCAGCACGCGCACAGCCACGATTGATCGGTGTCGCCTGCCATGGGTCGCCGTGGCCCCGACGGTGATACCGTCATGTGCCCCCACCACTACGGCCACCCGCGTGCACCCGCCCATCGACCTGGACGCCTACGTGCGGCGCATCGACTATCGCGCCACGGTGGCACCCGACCTGCCGACCCTGCGCGGGCTGGTAGCGGCCCATGCGGCCGCCATTCCCTTCGAAAACCTCACTCCCTGGCTTGGCCTGCCGGTCGATCTGGAACTCTCCGCGATCGAGCGCAAACTGCTCCACGACGGCCGCGGCGGTTACTGCTTCGAACAGAACCTGCTGCTGCAGGCCGCGTTGCGGGCCATCGGTTTCGATGTCTCCGCGTTGATCGCGCGAGTGCTCTGGCGGCAAACCGACGACACCGTGACGGCACAGACACACATGCTGCTGCGCGTCGATCTGGCTGGTGAAACCCGATTGGTCGACGTGGGTTTCGGCAGCCAGACCCTCACTGACGCCCTGCGCCTGCAGGCGGATGTCGAACAACCGACCCCGCTCGAACCCTTCCGCCTGGTGCGGATGGACAGCGACTGGTGCATGCAGTCGCAGGTGCACGGTGTCTGGCGCCCGCTGTACCGCTTCGACCTGCACACGCCGTATCCGGTCGACCTGGTGGTCGCCAACCACTACGTCTCGACCTGTCCCGGCTCACGCTTCACCACCCACCTGGTGGCCGCCCGCATCGAAG
>DATJCF010000199.1:0-7869 GCA_035514935.1 Rhodanobacter sp.
CCCCAGCAGGCCGATCGCCAGCGAAAGCAGCGGGCTGTATTCCAGCCATTCGCCGGGGCGCGTGCGCGGCGGCAGCGCGGGCGTCGAACTTTCGCCGATGTCGAAATCCCTCGAGGTGCGCGCGTTCGCTTCCGACGGCGCGGTGAACCAGCACACCAGCAGCGACACCACGATCAGCACCGCGGTCAGCACGATCGACTGCCACAGGAAAATCGTCTGGCTGAAGGGCAGCACGCCGGTGATCGCCAGCAGCCCCGGCGGCATGCTGGCCGGGTTCGCCTGCAACTGCGCCGCCGACGACGAAAGCCCCATCGCCCAGATCGCGCCCAGACCCAGGTACGCCGCCGCGCCGGCGGCGCGGTAATCCATGTGCAGGTCCGTGCGCCGCGCCAGCGCACGCACCAGCAGGCCGCCGAACACCAGCGAAAACCCCCAGCTCAGCAGCGACGCCAGCATGCTCACCAGGGCGATGTAGACGATCGCGCCGCGTCCGCTGCGTGGCGCCCGCGCCAGCACGTCGATGAAGCGTGCCACCACTGGCGCGGTGGCCAGCACGTAGCCGCCGATCACCACGAACGCCATCTGCATGGTGAACGGGATCAGGCTCCAGAAGCCGTCGCCGAACGCACTGACGGTGGCCGTCGGCGTGGCGCCGAAGGCAAACGCCGCCAGTGCCACCACGACCACGCCCAGCGCGGCGAACACCCACGCATCGGGAAACCAGCGTTCCGCCCATGCGGCGCTGCGCAGGGCCGCGCGTGCCATCCAGCCGTCTTGCGATGCGTTCATGCTGCTCTCCGCCCGTGGTCGCGACATCGTCGCGCCGCGGCGGCGGGCGGGCAAGGCCATTCAGGCGAGCGCTAACGCTTCTGCTTGGCCAGCGTGATCGCCACCACGCCGACCAGGATGATCGCCATGCCAACCAGGTCGTACGGCCCCACGTGTTCGCCGGCCAGCCATACGCCGAACAACACCGCCACCGGCGGGTTCACGTAGGCGTAGCTGGTGGCCAGGGCGGGGCGCGCGTGCTTGAGCACGTACAGGTACGCGCTGAACGCGATGATCGAACCGAACACCGCCAGGTACGCCAGTGCCAGCGTGGCGTGCAGGGTGGGGTGGGCCGGCAGGTGTTCGCCACCGGCATAGCCGACCAGCAGCAGCGCGACGCTGGCGCAGAGCATCTGCGCGGCGGTGTTCATCGGGCCCGGCGGCATGTCGCGACCACGGCTCCAGACCGAGCCGAACGCCCAGCAGGCGGCCGCCACCAGCAAGGCCAGCGCGCCCACCGGCGAGCCCGACAGGCTGCTGCCCAGGTTCAGCACGATCACGCCGGCGAAGCCGATCGCCAGGCCGATGGTTTCGCGCCGGTTGGGCCACTGCCCGTACATGCCGGAAAACAGCGCCGCGAACAGCGGCATGCTGGCCACCGAAACGGCGGCGATGCCCGAACTCACCCGCTCTTCGGCAAAACATACCAGCCCGTTGCCCATGCCCAGCAGCAACAGGCCGGTGAATGCCGCGTTGCGCCATTGCGGCAGCGTGGGTGCGGCCACGCCGCGCAGCCGCAGGAAGCCGTACATGACCACGCCGGCGCACAGGAAACGCACGCCGGCCAGCAGGAACGGCGGGTAGCTTTCCAGCGCGAAGTGGATGCCCAGGTAGGTCGACCCCCAGATCACGAACAGCGCGAACAGCGCCAGCGGGATCAGTACGCGGGGATCGGCCAGGGAGCGCGGCGATTCAGCCGCAGCGCAGGTCGAAAGGTCGGACATGGTGGGGTGGGGTTATCCGGAGACGGCGCTGGATTATCCGCTTCTCGCCGCCCTTTTGCGCGTTTGCGGGCAGGCTCAGTGAGCCACTGGCCGGTGGTGGTGCAGCACCACGAACTCGCCTTCCAGCACTTCCGGCTGGCGCGCGCGCGCCGCTGCCCCGGGGGATGTCAGCTTGCGGCCGTTGGTCCAGTAACGCCACGCCAGCAACACCATGCCGCCCACCATCAGCACCCCTGCCACCACCAGCCCGAACACCAACAGCAAGCCGACCAGCGCCATGCCCAACAGCAGCGACAGGGCACGGGCCAGCGGGTGGCGGGAGCGACGCATGGAGGGGAGTGAAAAGCGCATGTGTTAAAAATCCGTGTGGTAAAATCAATGACTTGCGAGCGTAACCATGGGGCCAACCGGCCTCCGAGGCAAGTGCCGATGGACACAATCACCACCGTTTTGCCGCTGTGCCGGTTGACGGATATTCCCGATGGCGGGGCGACGGCGGTCGATGCCTTGCTGGCCGACGGCGAGCAGAGCCTGATCCTGCTGCGCGATGGCGGGCAGGTGCGCGGCTATCGCAATGTGTGCCCCCATGCCGGCCGCCGCCTCGACTACGCGCCGGGCAAATTCCTGCTCAAGGACGACACCCTGATCTGCGCCGTGCATGGCGCCAGCTTTCAACGACAGGCCGGCGTGTGCGTGGCCGGCCCCTGCCGCGGCGACAGCCTGCGGGCGGTGACATTGCGGGTCGAGGGCGACGAGGTGTGGTTGGCCTGAGACGGCTCAGCGCTTGTGAAGCAAACCACTTCCTGTGGTTGGCTTCTATCGCGCGTTCGGTACACGACCGAACGCGCTCACGCCCGGCGCTCCCTGGCCGGGCCGAGAGGTTGAAAATCTCAACCTCTCAGCGGAAGACCAGGTTGATCGCCACGATGGTCACCGCCAGCACCATCGCGGTCAGCGGCAGGCCCACGCGCAGGAAGTCCTTGCTGCGGTAGCCGCCCGGGCCGGTCACCATCATCAGCGCCGGATGGCCCGAGCTGAGCAGGAAGGTGTTGGACGAGGACACCGCCACGATCAATGCATATGCCGACGGGTTGCCGCCGGTGGCCACCGCCACGCTGATGGCGATCGGCACCATCATCACGGTGGCGCCCACGTTCGACATCACCTGCGAGAACAACAGCGTCAACACGCCCAGCACGATCTGCAGCACATACGGCGAGGCGCTGCCCAGGTAATACAGCACCTGCTGCGCCAGCCACGCGGCGGTGCCGGTGGAATCCATCGACCAGCCCAGCGGGATCAGGCAGGCGGTGACGAAGATCGTCTTCCAGTTGATCGCCTTGTACGCCTCGTCCATGTTCAGCACGCCCGACAAGAGCATGGCGACGGCGCCGGTCATCATCGCCACCGACAGGTCGAGGTTGGTGAACAGGGCCAGGCACTTGGCCATCACGAAAAACCCCACCGCCTGCCAGATCTTGCCGGGGCGCTGCTCCTGCTTGGGGATGTCGGTGACCACGACCAGGTCCTTGTCCTCGGCCGCCAGCGACAGGTCGCGCCAGTTGCTGTGCAGCACCACGGTGTCGCCGGCGCGCAGCGTGACCGCGCGCACATCGTCGCGGAACACCTGGTCGCCGCGGTTCACCGCCAGCACCGAAATGCCGAAGCGCTTGCGCAAGCGCAGGTCGCCGATGGTCTGCTTGATGAAGCGCGACACCGGCGGAATCACCACCTCCGAAATGCCAGCGCGGGTCGGGTTGAACAACTCGCCCAGCTGGCGCATGCGCGGCGACAGCCGGCACAGCTGGTTGTTGGCGAACTGGCTGAGCTGCTCGCGCGGGCCCAGCACGCCCAGTACCGAGCCTACCCAGATCACATGATCGGCCGGCGGCGCCATGCGCGCCTCGTTGCCGCTCTTGATCGCCAGGATCAGCGGCGCCTCGTGCAATTGCTCGGCCTCGCCGATGCTCATGCCCACCAGCGGGCTTTCCGCCGTGACGGTGAGCTCGGCCGTCTCGCCGCCAATGCCGTAGGTCTCGGCGAAATAGCTTTCGGTGCGGCCGGGCGTCACCTTCAGCCGCTCGTCCTCGTGCCCGGGCAGCAGCTTGCGACCGAAGAAATAGAAGTAGCCCACGCCCACGAACGCCAGCGCCAGGCCGATCGGGGTCACGCTGAACAGGCCGAATTTGGGGATCGTGTGCGCGCCCGGCGGCAGGTTGGCGTTGGCGCTGGCGATCAGGTCGTTCAGCACGATCAGCGGCGAGTTCGCGATCAGCGTGGTGTTGGTGGCGGTGAGGATGCAGAACGCCATCGGCAGCAGCAATCGCGACAGCGGCACGCCGGTGCGCGCCGACAACCGGCTGCTGACCGGGATCATGATCGCCGCCAGCGCCTGGCTGGGGATCACCGCGCTGAACAGGCTGGCCACCAGGTTGATCACCACGCCCAGGCGCGACTCCGCCCCGCGCGCCATGCGCATCACGAAATTCGCGGTGAGGTTGAGCACGCCGGCGCGGTCCAGCCCCTCGCCCATGATCATGATCGCGATGATCGCGATCACCGCGTTGCCGGCGAAGCCGTTGAACACGCGATCGGCGGGAATCAGCCCGGTCAGCCCGATCACCACCACCACCAGCAGCGCCACCATGTCGGCGCGGATCCACTCCAGCACCAGCATGATCATGGTGAAGCCCACCAGGCCCAGCACCAGGATCATGTCGGGGGTGAGCGACAGACCCATCAGCGTGCGTCCCGCGTTGGCGTTGCGCGCAAGTGGCTAGGCGATGGCAGTGGAAGCTTCACGCTGCGACGATTCGTCCCTGGTGGATCGCGTGAGTATAAGCGGCGCGGGGGGATTGCTGGTGAACCGGAAGCCGCTCGTTCAGGCCTTCCTGTACAACAAATCCCAAACCCCGTGCCCCAGCTTCAACCCGCGCCGCTCGAAGTGCGTCTCGATGCGCCAGGCGGGTTTTTCCGCGTATTGGCCGGGAGCCAGGTCGTTGCGCCAGTCCGGCGCCGACTCCATCACCGCCAGCATGTGCTCGGCATACGCCTGCCAGTCCGTGGCCAGGTGCAGCAGGCCACCCGGCGCCATGCGCGAGGCCAGCAGCGCGACGAACTCGGGCTGGATCAGGCGCCGCTTGTTGTGCCGCGCCTTGTGCCATGGGTCGGGAAACCAGATGCGCACCTCGGCCAGCGTGCCGGGGGCGATCTCGTGTTCCAGCACCTCCACCGCGTCGTGCCTGTACAGGCGCACGTTGGTGGCATTGCGCTGGGCCAGCGCGTTCATCAGCCGGCCCACGCCGGGGCCGTGCACTTCCACGCCGATGAAGTCGCGCGCGGCGTCATGCTCGCTGGCCCATGCCAGCGCTTCGCCGTTGCCGAAGCCGATTTCCATCACCAGCGGCGCCGTGCGGCCGAAGCTGGTGGCGAAGTCATGTGGCGCGCCGCGGTAGTCGATGCCGAAGCGCGACCACAGCGTGTCGAACGCGCGCTGTTGCGCAGGCGTCATGCGTCCCTCGCGCAGCACGAAGCTGCGGATGCGGCGCATGTAATGGGCGTTGTCGTGAGGCGTGTCGGTCATGCGGGTCGTTGGGTGCGGCGTGGAGAGGGTTTCAGCCGATGGCGCGACGTGGCGCGCCATCGCGTCGGGAACCCCGGATGATGGCCGGCCATTGTAGCGACTGCGGCCGTTTGCCGAGCCGGCGATGGCGCCGGCAGTTCCAACCGCGCGAATCCCGGGTTACCATCCCTCGACCAATGCGGGTGTAGCTCAATGGTAGAGCTGTTGCTTCCCAAGCAACTGACGAGGGTTCGATTCCCTTCACCCGCTCCATCCCCGTGGTCCCTGTCGACGTCTTCGAACCTGCATGATCACCGCGGATCTCTTGGTGCTGGGATGGCGCGAGCGGGTTTGCCTGCCGCAGCTGGGCATCGGCCTGCTCAAGGCCAAGCTCGATACCGGTGCGCGCAGCAGCGCGCTGCACGTGGATACGCTGGAAACCTTCGATCGCGACGGCACGACGTGGCTGCGTTTCGGCATGCATGTGGGGCGCCGGCAACCGCACGAAGTCCTTTGCGAGGCGCCGGCGCTGGACCGGCGTGTGGTGACCGATACCGGCGGGCGGCGTACTGAGCGCTGGTTCATCCGCAGCGCAGTACAACTGGCCGGCCAGCAATTCAGTATCGATATCAACCTCGTGGATCGCCGCCACATGCTGTTTCCCATGCTGCTCGGCCGCAGCGCCCTGGTCGGGCGTTTTGCGGTCGATCCGGCCCTTTCCTATACCCAGCCGCGGCCCGTGGCGGCTGCGGACTTTCCGCGATGAGCCCTTCATGAAGATTGCGATCCTGTCGCGCAATACCCGTCTGTATTCCACCAAACGGCTGGTCGAGGCGGCGCGCGAGCGTGGCCACGTGGTCCGCGTGCTCGACCCGTTGCGCTGCTACGTGCGCATCGCGCCGGGGGCGGTGGCGATCCGCTACCAGGGCAAGGCGCTGCGCGATATCGATTGCGTGATCCCGCGCATCGGCACCTCCAGCACGTTCTATGGCACCGCGGTGCTGCGCCAGCTGGAGATGATGGGCGTGTACACGCCCAACCCGTCGGACGCGGTGCTGCGCGCGCGCGACAAGCTGCGCTGCCTGCAGATGCTGGCGGCGCAGGGCATCGACATGCCGGTGACGGTGTTCGGCGACAACCCCGACGACACCGCCGACGTGCTGGCGATGCTGGGCGAGCCGCCGCACGTGATCAAGCTCAACGAGGGCAGCCAGGGCACCGGCGTGGTGCTGGCGGAAAAACGCAGCGCCTCGCAAAGCGTGATCGAGGCATTCCGCGGGCTGTACGCCAATTTCCTGGTGCAGGAGTTCGTCGCCGAGGCGAACGGCAGCGACCTGCGCTGTTTCGTGGTCGGCAAGAAAGTGGTGGCGGCGATGCAGCGCGTGGCCAGCCCCGGCGAGTTCCGCGCCAACCTGCACCGCGGCGGCAGCGCCGTGGCGGCCACGCTCAGCGCCGACGAGAAACGCATCGCGGTGCGCGCTGCCTGTACGCTGGGACTGGGTATCGCCGGGGTCGACCTGCTGCGTTCCAATCGTGGCCCGCTGCTGCTGGAGGTCAATGCCTCGCCGGGGCTGGAGGGGATCGAAGCGGCCACCGGCGTGAATGTTTCCGGCCACATCATCCAGCACCTGGAGCAGCACGCGGGCAAGTGATTTCCTGCTCGGTGACGCGAAAACACGCCGGATTAACCGGTCTGTAACTTTCGAACCTCTATAACGATCCCACTGTTTTTGTCTGGCACCTCAACCGCGAGGCGGTGGCGACAGATGACGGTATCGGGGCAGTAGCTTGGGCCCAGGTGTGGCGACGGCGAGTCGTTTCACTTGGGCCTTTTTCTTGCCTGGAGCCTTGCCTTCAGCCGGGAATGCAAGCGCCCTTCATCCAAGCTTTGTTAAGCTTGCAACCCTCAGTCCGGCCCCTGCCGCCGGCTGCGTAGCGGAGTGACGCATGCGCGTTCTGGTGATTGAAGACAACACGGATATCGCCACCAATATCGGCGATTACCTGGAAGACCGCGGCCACGTGGTGGACTTTGCCGGCGACGGCGTCACCGGGCTGCACCTGGCGGTGGTGCACGACTTCGACGTGATCGTGCTGGATCTCACCCTGCCGGGCATGGACGGGCTCGACGTGGCACGCAAGCTGCGCCATGAGGCGCACAAGCAGACGCCGATCCTGATGCTCACCGCGCGCGATGCGCTGGAGCAGAAGCTGACCGGTTTCGAATCCGGCGCCGACGACTACATGACCAAGCCATTCGCGCTGCAGGAGTTGTCCGCGCGGCTGGAGGTGCTGGCCCGTCGCGGCAAGGGTCCGCAAAGCCGCGTGCTGAAGGTGGCCGATCTCACCTTCAACCTCGACACGCTGACGGTGAACCGCGAGGGCAAGTCGATCCAGCTCAACCCGATCGGCCTGAAGCTGTTGCAGGCGCTGATGGAGGCCAGCCCCTCGGTGGTCACGCGGCAGGATCTGGAGCAGAAAGTGTGGGGCGAGGAGTTGCCGGACAGCGATTCGCTGCGCGTGCATATTCACGGT
>DATJCF010000200.1:0-1731 GCA_035514935.1 Rhodanobacter sp.
CCATGCTGTTCGACACCGATACCCGCCAGGCCGACGACCCCCGCGGCGCCGAACGCCGCCTCTACGCCCAGGTCCCCTTCATCCAGCGCGGCACGTTCTAGAAGCGAGATGTTTCCTTCCCCCCTTGCGGGGGAAGGTGCCCGACAGGGCGGATGGGGGTGCACTTTCCCTTCTCCCGCTCGCGGGAGAAGGTGCCCGAAGGGCGGAAGAGGGTGCTCTTGATTCCTCTCTCGCGCGGCGAAAAGCGCTCCCCTCAGCCCTCCGGGCAGCTCCCCCCGCACAGCGGGGGGAGCAAGAATCAGCATTACAACGGGCTGGCAATACGTGCGCGGGTCGCCTCATCCGGCCGCGCCACCAGCGCGCCGGTGCGCATCAAACTGACGCTGTAATGCCCCTCGTCCACCAGCGGCAGATACGCGCCGCTGCCGAACACGGTGTCCACCTCGGGCAGCCATTGCGGGTAGCTGCGCTTGAGGTTCAGCAGGTCGAAACCGTCGGTCGAACGAAAGCTGATCACCGTACGCGGCGCGGTGGCTTCCTGCTCCGGGTCGTCGTAGCGGCCAGACAGCCGATCGAGCCGGTACAGCGGCGGCAAGCCACTCAGCAGCGCCGGCAGTTTCCACTTCAGCACCACTGCCTCCACCCGCCAGTCGTCACCGGCCAACTGCACCTGCCGCGTGCTGCCGTCGGGCCAGCTCAGGGTGAGCGCCCAGCGCTGCGGCGACAGGATGCGTGCGTCGATATCCACCACCGGGCTTTCCTGCGCCAGCAGCCGGTAGCCGCGCAGCGCGTAACCCATGCCGCCGAGCACCACAGTCAGCGCGAAAAACAGCAGGCACAGCAGTGCCCGCCCGCTGGCCGCGAACGGCCGGCCGCCGTGCAATCGCTGGCGCACCATCACCAGTTGCACCAGCGTGGCCAGCGCAAAGAGCGCCGCCAGCACCACCAGCACGGTCGTCGGCAGGCGCAGCCATGTGCTCCATTCCATCGTGGTTCCTCGTTGTGCGTGATGCGCGAATGCAGTCGCGCATGATAACGGCTGCGGAGATGAAGGCAGCGGGCAGGCGCCGCGGGCGGCTCGCTATACTGCGGCGAGTCTGGCGCCGTGGCGCCTCCACCGCCCTCCGGATATACCGACATGCGCCGATCCCTCCTGCTGCTGCCCGTCTGCCTCGCCGTCGCCGCGCTTGCCGGCTGCGGCTTGAAGGGCCCGCTGGTGATGCCGCCGGCCAAGCCGGCCAGCGCACCGGCACCCGCGGCGCCTGCGCCGACGAGCACCGCCGCGCTTCCCGCCACCCAACCCTGAGCACGACCATGTCCCTGGCGTTTTCCAAGATGCACGGCATCGGCAATGACTTCGTGGTGCTGGATTGCCGCCAGCAGCCGTTTGCGCTGGATGCCGCGCAGATCCGCGCGCTGGCCGACCGTCACACCGGCGTGGGCTTCGACCAGTTGCTCAGCGTGGAACCGGCGCGTGACCCCTCGTGCGCGTTCTATTACGGCATCTGGAACGCCGACGGCACGCCCTCGGGCCAGTGCGGCAACGGCGTGCGCTGCGTGGCCGCCTGGCTGCATCGCGCCGGCGCGCTGGCGCTGGGCGAGGATGTGCGCATCGAAAGCCCCTCCGGCGCGGTCACCGTCCGCGTGCTCGATCCGCATCGGGTCACCGTGGACATGGGCGAGCCGCAGTTCGATCCGGCGCAGCTGCCGTTCCAGGCCGATGGCGTCGCC
>DATJCF010000201.1:0-5157 GCA_035514935.1 Rhodanobacter sp.
CGCCAGATGCGCGTCGCCCGCTTCGATATACGGCGGGTTGGAGACGATCAGTTCGAACCGCGCATCACCCAGCGGCGCCATCCAGTCGCCCTGCACGAAGGCCACGTTGTCGATCCCCAGCCGCGCCGCATTGCATCGCGCGACCTCAAGCGCCGCCACGCTGGCATCGGTGGCGGTCACGCGGCAGAGCGGCACCTCGCTGGCCAAAGCCAACGCCACCGCGCCGCTGCCGGTGCCAAGATCCGCCACCGCGCATATCGAATCGCGCGGCAGGCGTTCCAGCGCCAGTTCGACCAGCAGCTCCGTCTCCGGGCGCGGGATCAGCGTGGCCGGTGTCACCTCCAGGTCAAGCGACCAGAAGCCACGCAGGCCCGTGATGTAGGCCACCGGTTCGCCGCGCGCGCGACGCTCCAGCAGTTCCGCATAGGCCGTCTGGACGTCCATATCGAGTACGTCGCCGGCATGCGTGAACAGCCAGCTGCGCTGCTGCCGCACGGCGTGCAGCAGCAGCAACTCGGCCTCGGCGCGGTCACCGAGTTGCCGTGCGGCATCGGCCAGCAGCTGGCGTACGTCAGGCATCGGGCGATGATCCCGCGGCAGGTGGCAGCGGCGGCGGTGCCGCGACGGCTTTCGGCGCGTTCCTGCGCCAGTAGCCGCCGTGCGTCCAGGCCTCGAAGCCCCAGCGCAGCCAGCCGATCAGCGCGTTCGCCAGCCACAGCGCCCACGCCAGCATGGCGATCTTGTAGACCCATAGCGAGACGCTGAGCACCCCGCCGCCGGGCAGCGCGTTCGCACTCTGGTCGGCAAACCAGTGCAGGTTCCATGCACTGGAACCCTGCCCCGCCACATGCATGTCCGGCAGCCCCAGCAGGCCCGTCGGCACCGCCCCGATCAGCACGATCAACGACAGCGCCGTGAGCCCGGCAAGACCGGCCTGCAGCAGGTTGAACGTCGCCACGTTGAACCGCTCCGTCGACGCGCGCGCACGCAGGCCCAGCAGGATCAGCCACAGCACCACCAGCGCATAGGCACTCCAGGCGAACGCGGAGAAACCCAGCCCGAGCAGCAGCCAGTGATGAAAGCGCAGCGGCGTGGGTGCGAACCGCGCCAGCAGCCAGGCGGCCAGCAGCAACACGATCAGCTGCGACCAGTACAGCACCGCCGGCCCTGCCGTCGGGCCCCATGCCCACAGCACCCAGCGATCCTGCGGCAGTTGCAGGGTCAGGTCGACATTGGCCACCGGCGCATGCAGGGCGACGACCGGCGTGCGCACGCGAGTCGCGACGCCGTGCGGTTCGCGCAGCCGCAAACGGTAGCTGTGCTCGCCGGGCAGCAACGGCAGGCTGAGCTTGCCGTCACGCACGGCGAGATTGATCGGCTGCGCGTCGCGATGCGCTTCCAGCAGCTCGGCCCCCGCCGGCAGGTCGATGGCGTGCTCGCCACCGCGCGTGCTGCGCGCACGCAGGTCCAACACCGTTTCCGTCGCCCGTTCGCCGGCCGTGCTGGCAAGCTCGACGCCGTCGAAGGCGAGGCTGTCGCCCTTCACCGCTACCGGCTGGTTGAAGGCGAGCTGCAGGGTTTCACCCGTCAGGGGCTGGTACAGCAGGCCATCGTCGCTGGCGCTGGTCGGCACGCCCTTCGCGTCGACATGCCACATCGGCGCCGCGTGGATCGCCCACACTTCCGCCCGCTCGCCCAGCGCCGGTGCCTTCAGCGCCAGCGCGGCGGCCTGGTCGAGACGGCTGGTCCAACTGACCACGTCGCTGTTGGCGTTGAAGGTGATGCTGATCCGGCCATCCTTGACCCGCACGTCATCGCCCTGCGGGTGCTCGCCCGGCAGCAGCGGCAGCGTGGTGCTGAAGCCGCCTTGCTGGGGCGCGATGCGCTCGACCACGTTGTTCACGGTCCAGTCCAAGCCCAGCACCAGGGTGCGGGTCAGCCGTACGTAGGGCGGAAAACTCTGGCTGGGCGGCAGGCTCTTGCCATCGTCCGTGGTGCGTACGCGATGCAGTGCGATGCTGTCGCCCAGTGCGCGACCGCCATCGACGCCATCCAGCGACCAGCCCTCGCCGCTGAACGTGACGCGCTGCGGCCGTTGCGCGAAACGCAGGCTGGCGCTGTCCGTGTCGGCGATGCGATAGCGCAGGCTGACGCGGTGCACGCCGCGATCCAGCCGCACCAGCACTTGCCCGGCGTCGCGGGTGAGCGGCGCATCCGCGTGGCCGTCCACCGCCACCGCGAGCAGTTGCATGGCGTCATCGGCCTGGGGCAACGGCAAGGCCACCGCGGCGCCGATGTGCGCTTCCAGTTCGACGTCCAGCGCATCGCCGGTGGCGTGCAACTGCGCCTGCGCCAGGTCAGCACAGTTCGGTGCGCACTTCGGCGCCTCGGTGAGGCGGGTGCGCAACTGATCCAGCAACTGCTGGCTCGGCATCTCCTGCGCCCGCACGCCGTGCGGCAGCAGCGCCAGCGCCAGCAACGCCGCACCCGCCACGCCGCGGCCACGCCCGTGCGGCCAGCGACCGCGCCACGGCAGCCCCAACACCGTCACCAGCCGCCCCAGCAGCGCCGCCAGCAACAGCACCATCGCCACGCGAAGCACGCGCACCAGCCACGCCGGCGCAATCACCAGCCGGCTGCTCTGCTCCACCGTCACCGGCCCGGACCAGCCGAGCCGGTAGTTGTTGCCCCGGTCCCAGCGCGGCATGCCGGCGCCGGCCTGGATCACGCTGCGGGGGTCGATGCGATCGGCTGATTTGTCGACGGCGGCAGCGGCGATACGGACATTGGCGTCGGACCGTGATGCCAGTCGCGGCGACGGACTGGCCATGCTCATCTTCTCGGCCATCGGCCGGGACGCCATGGCGGAGAGGGTTGGCGCCGCTGGTGCGGGTGGCGGTGGCGCGACGAACTCGTCCTGCACGATGCGTTCTTTCTCCTGCTGTGGATGAGCGTGCTCCACGCCCTGCCCCTCGAGCTGCGGATGCAACGCGTACTGCAGCTGGCCGGCGACGAACGGCAAGGTCGACAGCACGGTGAGCGCAAACACGACCATGGCGCCGATGCGCGCCGTCGCACGCAGGCGTCCTTCGGGCAGCGCCCGCAGCAGCAGCGCCAGCGCCAGCACGATGGCGATGCCCCACAACGGCGCGCCGTTCTCGTGCTGCGCCAGCACCAGGTAGCCCGCGGCCAGCAGCGCCCACGGCCAGCCCAGCAATCGCCCGGCCAGCAGCGCGATCAGCGCCAGCACGAACAGGTCGAGCAGGCTCCACTGGCCCACCCATGAATCGGGCGAGCGATCCACGCCGACCGCACCCAGCAGGCGGTAGCCGGCAGGCAGGTGCAAGGTGGCGTCGATGCTTTCCAGCGGCAGCTGCCAGCCGCCACTGGGGATTGCGCCTGCGTGCGCAGCCAGGCGCAAACCCGCGGCGAGATCGAGCGTGCGATCGCGCAGTTCGACGCCGCCGGCGCCGTGTTCGCCTTGAGTGACCAGCAGCGGATCACCCGCCTGGCTGGCGCGCTGCAATTGCCACGGTGCCGCCACGTCCAGCCGTTGGTGATGGCGCAGCTCGCCTGTCAGCGTGTCGGCGACGCTGAGGCCGCGGCCATCGAAATCGAGCCACATCTGCCGCTGCAGATGCAGCTGGTCGCCCTGCCCGCCTTCATCGCCACGGCTGCCCTGTTCGATCGCCAGGCCCGCAGCGTCATCCAGCACAAACGCCGGCAGCTCGCTCCACGGACCCGGTACGCCGGCCTGCGCGGCATCGGTGGCATGGCCTTCGACGCGCGTGCTGCGCAGGTCGGTGTCGTCGGCATAGCTCCAGATTTCCTGCCGCGGCCACGGCGCCGCGGGCAGTTTCAGCGTCACCTTGTGCAGCGGCGCCACGCTGCGCGCGTCCAGCGATACGGTCCATTGGCCCGGACGCAGCTGCACGCGCAGCTGGCCATCGCTTTCCAGCCGCGCCGGCAGATCGCCGGACAAGGCGGTGGCGACGAAGCCGGCCGGCAGCACCGGCCCCAGCAGCTGTTCGCGCGCACTGCCGCTGACAGTGAGCTGCACCCGGGTTTGCAACGTGGCCGGAAGGCCATCGCCGAGGCGGCGATAGACGCGCAGCGACAACGCGTCGGCCGCACGCTGCGCCGCGGCTGCCTCACCGAGCGTGAGCTGATCGCCGTTGCGTTCGGTACGCGCCACCGCCGCGCCATCGACGCGCAGCGTGACCAGCCCGATCGTCGCCGGCACGCGCAGCCGCGCGGGGCGCGTCGTCCATGGCAGCGTGCCGCTCAGCTGATAGTCGCCCGGCACCAGCCACAGCATCGGCGTGCCGTCGCGCTGCAGCACCGTGGCTGCCTGCTTGTTGACGCTGACCTGTTGCGGCCAGCTCCTGGCGTCGCCCGGCAAGGCCACCCAGCTCGGCGCATCCACATGCACGTCCAGGCTGAAGCGGCCGCCGTCCTTGTCCGCATCCACGGTCAACCGGCCCGGCCACGCGCATTGGTAACTGCCATCGTTCGGCATCTCGCTGGCGAGAAACGGACAGCCGTGCTGCGGCACGTCGTGCAGCACCCAGCCCTGCCAGTCGCGCAGCGGCGGCGGTACCTCCTGCGCCGGCGACGGCACGGCGATCAGCAACCACAGCAAACCCAACAGCCCGAGGCCGGGCAACCCTGGCGATCGACGATGCATGCATTTCTCCCTGTGTGCCTGCTGGCCGGCACAGTGTAGGTGGAACACGGCGTGGACGAGGCCTCACGGCCTACAATCCGCAGCGATCGGGCCGGCGATCACCACCGGCCCCGAAAACCCGCCATTTCAAATTCCTCCGGCTCGCACGTCTCAGACAGGAAGACGCCGAAAACCCGAGCCGAGCGCCATGAAACCCTGCTGATGGACAGTCCGTACCGCATGGAACATCCCCGCCCCGAGGCCCCGCGCGAAGGCGGCCCTTCCGCCCATGCCGGGCAGGTGGCTGCGCTGTATCGCGAGCATCACGACGCCCTGGTGGCGTTGCTGCAATGCCGTCTCAGTTCGCGCACCGACGCGCAGGAGATCGCCCAGGAAGTCTATGTGAAGTTGCTGACGATGAATGACCTCACGCACGTGGAATCCCCGCGCGCGTTCCTGTTCCGCATGGCGATCAACCAGTCGATGGACTA
>DATJCF010000202.1:0-16668 GCA_035514935.1 Rhodanobacter sp.
CGGCGACAAGCCCTACAATCCGGACATGACTGAGAAATCTTCCTACACGATCGATGTGCAGGTCGAAACACGTTTCGTCCCCGATCAATCCAAACCCGGCGACAACCGCTACGTTTTCGCCTACACCATCACGCTGCGCAACGCCGGCGACGTACCCGCGCGACTACTCACGCGGCACTGGATGATCACCGACGCGAACGGCAAGGTCGACGAAGTACGCGGTGACGGCGTGGTCGGCGAGCAGCCGTGGATGCGCCCCGGCGACGCCTTCGAATACACCTCCGGCGCGGTGCTGGAAACCTCGGTGGGTACGATGGGCGGCAGCTACCAGATGCTGGCCGACGACGGCACCGAATTCGACGCGCCCATTCCCACCTTCACCCTGTCCATTCCGCGTACGCTGCATTGATGGACGCGTTCTGACATGGCCACCTACGCCATCGGCGACGTGCAGGGTTGCTACCCCGAGTTGCAACGACTGCTGGAGAAGCTGCGTTTCGATACGGCGCAGGACGAGCTGTGGTTTTGCGGCGATCTGGTCAACCGTGGCGGGCAGTCGCTGGAGACGCTGCGGCTGATCCATCAACTGCGCGAATCCAGCGTGGTCACGCTGGGCAATCACGACCTCAGCCTGCTGGCGATCGCCCAGCGCAGGCCCGAGGCACAGGCGCGGGTGAATCCCGAATTGCGCGAAGTCCTGTTTGCGCACGACGCGCCGGTGCTGTTCGAGTGGATGCGCTCGCAGAAGCTGCTGCACCACGACGAGAAGCTCAACTGGACCATGATCCATGCCGGCCTGGCGCCAAGCTGGACCTTGCGCCAGGCACAGCGCGCGGCACAGGACGTGGAACGCGAGCTCTCCAGCCCGCGCCATCCGCGACTGCTGCGCAACCTGTTCGGCAACCGACCCGCCGTCTGGTCCAATCGCCTGCAAGGCATGGATCGACAACGGGCCACCATCAATACGCTGACCCGCATGCGCTATTGCGACGTCAATGGCCGCATCGACTTCGACGCCAAGGGCGTGCCCGGCACGCAGAAACCGGGGCTGTATCCCTGGTTCGAAGTCCCCGGCATGCGCCGGCGCGATACGCGCATCGTCTGCGGCCACTGGTCGGCGCTGGACCGCTTCGCCGGCTTTGGCGTCCACGCCATCGATACCGGCTGCGTCTGGGGCGGAAAGCTCACCGCGCTGCGGCTGGATGCCGAAGAACTCCAGTACATCACGGTCGACGCGGAACCCCATCGCGTGCGTCCGCCTGACGGCGGCGACTGAGTCCATCGCATCACGTGTTGCACGGCATCGGCTGTGTCCACCAGACCATCCAGAACGCGGCGCATTGACCGGCGCACACGCATCGCATCGCGTGCTAGCTTTGCTGCCCCCGCAACATGAGCGAGCGCCATGGAACATCACGACAAGGTCGACCGGCAATTCGGTTCGCGCGCACAGGCCTACCTGGAAAGCGCGGTACACGCGCGCGGGCAGGATTTGCAGCACCTGGCGGCACTCGCGGCGACGCTGCCGGCCGACGCACGCGTACTGGACATGGGTTGCGGTGCCGGCCACGCCAGCTTTGCAATGGCGCCCCATGTGGGTGAAGTGGTGGCCTACGACCTCTCGCGCGACATGCTTGCCGTGGTGCGCGACGCGGCGGCGCAGCGCGGGTTGCCCTCGGTGCGCACCGAGCAGGGGCCCGCGGAACAATTGCCGTTCGAGGCCGGCGCGTTCGACCTCGTCGTCAGTCGCTACAGCGCCCACCACTGGAGTGATCCGGCCACCGCGCTGCGCGAAGCGGCCAGGGTGCTCAAGCCGGATGGACACCTGTGTTTCATCGACGTGGTGGGTCCGCAAGGGCCCCACGCAACGCTGCTGGACACGCATCTGCAGGCGCTGGAGTTGCTGCGCGACACCTCGCATGTGCGCGACTACAGCCCCGCCGAATGGCGCACGATGTTGCAGCGTACAGGTTTCGAGGTGACCGCCGAACAGACCTGGCCACTGGAGATCGAGTTCGCGAGCTGGGTCGCGCGCATGCGTACGCCGCCGGTACTGGAAGCGGCCATCCGCCATCTGTTGGCGGATGCACCGATGGAAGTGCAGCGTTACTACCGTATCCGGGCAACGCTCGATTTCACGCTGGAATCGGCGATGTTCACCGCGCGCTTGCCTTAAAAAAAAGGCGGCCATGCCGGCCGCCTTTCTCTTTCAATCAACCGACATGGTCAGGACAGCTGGCCATGACAGTGCTTGTACTTCTTGCCCGAGCCGCAAGGGCACTGGTCGTTGCGGCCGACTTTTTCGCCCGTGACCGGCCGCATGGACCCACCGCTGGCAGACAACGGGGATTCGCCCGGCGCGCCGCCACCGCTGGCCAGCATCTGCTTCTGCATGCGCTCGGCAAGGCGTTGCTGCTCGGCTTCCATCGCGGCGACTTCCTCCTCGCTGCGGATGCGGATGCGCGCCAGCATCTGCACCACTTCGGTCTTGATCCGGTTGAGCATCTCGGAGAAAAGCTTGAACGCCTCGCTCTTGAACGCCTGCTTCGGATCCTGCTGCGCGTAGCCGACCAGGTAGATGCCCTGGCGCAGGTAATCCATGTTGGCCAGATGGTCCTTCCAGGCGTTGTCGACCACGGTCAGCATGATGTGCTTTTCCAGCTGACGCATGGTCTCCGCGCCAATCTGCGCTTCCTTGGCCACGAACAAGGTGTCGAGCGCCTCGCGCACATGCGCCAGGATGGCGTCGGCGTCCACTTCCGCCTGCTGTTCCACCCAGTGGACGAGGTCGAGCGACAGGCCGAACTGACCCTCGAGCTCGCGGTTGAGCGCGGGAACGTCCCACTGCTCGTCGATGCTCTCGGGTGGCACATGGGTGCGCACGATGTTGCCTACGACATCCTCGCGGATGTCGGCCACGGTGGCGGCCACTTCCTCGCCTTCGAGCAATTCGTCGCGCTGGCGGTAGATCACCTTGCGCTGGTCGTTGGCGACGTCGTCGAATTCCAGCAGGTGCTTGCGGATGTCGAAGTTGTGCTGCTCGACCTTGCGCTGCGCCTTCTCGATCTGCCGGCTGATCATGCGATCTTCCAGCGCGTCGTCGTCCTTCATGCCGAAGCGCTTCATCCAGCGCACCAGGCCTTCGCCGCCAAAGATGCGCAGCAGGTTGTCTTCCAGCGACAGGTAGAAGCGCGAGGAGCCCGGATCGCCCTGACGACCGGAGCGGCCGCGCAGCTGGTTGTCGATACGCCGCGATTCGTGCCGCTCGGTACCGATGATGTGCAGGCCGCCGGAAGCCAGGACCTGATCGTGCAGCTTTTTCCATTCGGCCTTGACGCGGGCGCGATCGACCTCGCTGGCGCCTTCGGGCAGCGCAGCCAGTGCCGCTTCCAGGCTGCCGCCCAACACGATATCGGTACCGCGGCCGGCCATGTTGGTGGCGATGGTGACCTGCCCCGGCGCACCCGCCTGGGCCACGATTTGCGCTTCGCGCTCGTGCTGCTTGGCGTTCAGTACCTCGTGCGCCACGCCGGCCTTGCTCAACAGCCCGGAAAGCAGTTCGGAAACCTCGATCGAGGTGGTGCCGACCAGCACCGGTTGGCCGCGCTTGTGGCAATCCTTGATGTCCTCGATCACCGAGTTGTACTTCGGTGCCTGCGACAGGAAGATCATGTCCGGGTTGTCCTTGCGGATCATCGGCTTGTGGGTGGGAATCACCACCACCTCCAGGCCGTAGATGCTCTGGAATTCGAACGCCTCGGTGTCGGCCGTGCCGGTCATGCCGGCCAGCTTCTTGTACATGCGGAACAGGTTCTGGAACGTCACCGTGGCCAGGGTCTGGTTCTCGCGCTGGATCGGCACGCCTTCCTTCGCCTCGACCGCCTGGTGCAGGCCGTCGGACCAGCGCCGGCCGGTCAGGGTGCGGCCGGTGAACTCGTCCACGATCACCACTTCGCCATCGCGCACGATGTAATCGACGTCGCGCTGGTAGATGCCGTTGGCGCGCAGCGCGGCATTGAGGTGGTGCACCACCGCCAGGTTCTTGGAGTCGTACAGGCCGCTGTCCTGGTCGATCACGCCAGCGGCGCGCAACAGCTCATCGGCGTGCTGCATGCCCTCTTCGGACAGGTGCACCTGCTTCTGTTTTTCGTCGACCCAGTAATCGCCGCTGCCGTCTTCCTCGGTTTGCCGGATCATCTGCGGCACGATCTTGTTCAGCGCGATGTACAGCTGCGGGGAATCCTCGGCCGGGCCGGAGATGATCAGCGGCGTGCGCGCCTCGTCGATCAGGATCGAGTCGACCTCATCGACGATCGCGTAATTCAGGCTGCGCTGATAGCGCTGCTCCTTGCTCAGCGCCATGTTGTCGCGCAGGTAGTCGAAACCGAATTCGTTGTTGGTGCCGTAGGTGATGTCAGCCGCGTAGGCCGCGTTCTTGTCGGCGTGATCCATGCCCGGATACACCACGCCCACCTCCAGGCCCAGGAAGCCGTACAACTGCCCCATCTGGGCCGAGTCGCGCCGCGCCAGGTAGTCGTTGACGGTGACCACGTGCACGCCCTTGCCCTCGAGCGCATTGAGGTAGACCGGCAGCGTACCGACCAGGGTCTTGCCCTCACCGGTACGCATTTCAGCGATCTTGCCCTGATGCAGCACGATGCCGCCGATCATCTGCACGTCGTAATGGCGCATGCCCAGCACGCGCTTGGCCGCCTCGCGCACCACGGCGAAGGCCTCGGGCAACAGCTTGTCCAGCGATTCGCCCCCGGCGACGCGCTGCTTGAATTCCTCGGTCTTGCCGCGCAGTGCTTCGTCGCTGAGTTTCTCGAACTCGGGTTCCAACGCGTTGATGCGGGCGACGGATCGGGAAAGCTGACGCAGCACGCGCTCGTTGCGGCTACCAAACAGGCTCGTCAAGGCACGATTGAACATCGATCTTCCGGGTAGATAAACGGGATGCCCGCCGACTGGCGCAGGCCAATCGGGCATATTACTACACACCCCAAGGGCGATCGGGAATGTGGTGATTCGGAATGGCGGTCGCAGCGCCGGTATTCAAGGGCGACACGCCATGGTGACGGCCATCGGCCTCAGCCAAGCCATCACGCGGGGGATAGGGAGGAGCTTTCAGCGATGGCTGCGCACGTAGGTGAGTGGATTGACCACCCGACCACCGCGCCACACTTCGAAATGCAGATGCGACCCGGTCGAACGCCCGGTCGAACCCGCGTCCGAGATCACCTGACCCACGCGCACGCGCTGCCCCGGATGCGCCAGCAAGGTGCTGTTGTGCGCGTAGCGCGTCATGTAGCCGTTGCCGTGGTCGATCTCGACCACCTTGCCGTAGCCGCGACGCACGCCGGTGAACGTCACCATGCCTGCGGCCACGGCGTGTACGGGCGTGCCTTTGGGCACCGCGATATCAATGCCGGTATGGCGCGCCATATGGCCGTCAAAGGGATCGGGGCGCGTGCCGAAATACGAAGAGATATAGCCCTGCACAGGCATGCCCGTGGGTTTCAGGCTTGATTCGATGCGCGCGTCCAGCAACAGGCTTTGCAGCGCGGACAACTGCGCTTGCTGGCTGTCGAACTGTCCGGCAAGCTGGTCGATGCTGGCTTCCAGCACCGGGGGCAGCGCATAGCCTGTTTCGCCGGCTTCCTCGATGCCGCCCACCGGGGGCGGCTGGTCGAAGCTGAACTCTCCGTCGTCGAGCTTGCCGACCTGGGCCAGCCGTACGCCCAGCGCATTGAGACGGGTCGATTGCGCCTGCAACTGGCCCAGCTTGAGCGCCAGCGCGTCCAGTCCGCGCTCGGCGTCCTGGCGGACCCCGCTCAATTGCGCATCCTGTTGCTGGATCTGCTGCTGCAATTCATGGATGTGGGCCAGCGTACGGTCTTGCGGACTGGCAATGGTCAGCGCCAGCGCAGCCCCCACGCCAATGCAGCCGAGCAGCACGAATCCCGTGGCCGCATAGAGCTTCCAACGCAGCCAGCGCCGGGAAAGATCGAGCGTGCGTGGCAACTTTCGATGACGTGAGACGAGTATGATTTGCATGAGTTTCCCAAGTCGAATCCCGCCGTGACGCAGCACGCCAACCCCGCTTCGCGCCGCCACGGCCATGGCCCGAAAGCCCTGGTCGATTGCGGCTCCTTCGCGGCCCTGGCCCGAAAGGCCGGCGCGCTGGAAGCGCTCGATCGCGCATTGCGTCAGACATTGCCCTTGCCGTTGCGCGACGAAATACGTTTCGCCAACGTGCGCTACGGACGCCTTGTCTTCCTGGCAACCACACCAGCCTGGGCGGCACGCCTGCGATTGATGCAGACGCAGATCCTGGCCGCCGCCGATGCCATTGGCACCAACGCCAGTGCGATTACCGTGAAAGTGGTCCCCCAACCGCCGACCCCTACCGAGCTGTCCCGATCAAAACCGCTTTCGCCTGCCGCCGCCGCCCACCTTCGGGCCGCCGCCGCGTCCATGACAGACCCCGAATTGCAAGGACTGTTCCTTGAATTGGCGTCCATCGCCGAACCCGCTGATTCCCCTTTTCCCCGGACAAAGTAGCCACGAGTCGCCCATTGCGTCCTCGTCGGCTTGTGCGCCAGGAACCCCCGTTGGCCGTCTGCGATCGCGGCCGAGAGGTTTTATAGCACGCGTTTGCGCCGTCAAGCACCTCGTCGATCACGAAAGTGTGAACTGACCCGGCTCGACGAGCGGGCGCGGTGCATGCGAAAACGGCCCTGTCAGGGGGCTGACAGAGCCGTTGGGAGTGTTTCCGGTTAGCCGGGTGGCGTCAGATCGCCTGGGCCGGGTGCGCGTAGGAGATCGGCGAGGTGGCCGGATCGTCCTGATAGCTGACTTCTTCCCACGCCGAGGCATCGGCGATCAGGGTACGCAGCAGTTTGTTGTTGAGCTCATGGCCGGATTTGTGCGCGTCGTAGGCACCGATCAGGCTGTGACCGAGCAGGTACAGGTCGCCGATGGCGTCGAGGATCTTGTGCTTCACGAACTCGTCCTCGTAGCGCAGGCCATCCTCGTTGAGCACCCGGTAGTCATCCAGCACCACCGCGTTGTCCATCGAGGCGCCCAGCGCCAGGTTGTGTTCGCGCAGCATCTCGATATCACGCATGAAACCGAAGGTGCGGGCGCGGCTGACTTCCTTCACGAACGAGGTCGTGGAGAAGTCGATCTCTGCGCGCGAGGTGCGCTTGCTGATGATCGGATGGTTGAAGTCGATCGAGAAGCCCACCTTGAAACCGTCAAACGGCGTGAAGCTGGCCCACTTGTCGCCTTCCTGCACCTTGATCGGTTTCTTGATCCGGATGAAGCGCTTGGCGACAGCCTGCTCCTCGATACCCGCCGACTGCAGCAGGAACACGAACGGGCCGGCGCTGCCATCCATCACCGGCACTTCCGGCGCGGAAAGGTCGACATAGGCATTGTCGATGCCCAGCCCGGCCATCGCCGAGAGCAGATGCTCCACGGTGGACACGCGCACATCGCCCTTGGCCAGCGTGGTGGACCGGCGCGTATCACCGACATTGTCGGGTCGCGCGTGGATTTCCACCGGTGGTTCGAGGTCGGTACGACGGAACACGATGCCCGTATTCGGCGCAGCCGGGCGCAGGGTCATGTAGACCTTGTCGCCAGTATGCAAACCCACGCCGGTGGCCCGGATGATGTTCTTGAGCGTACGCTGCTTGATCATTTTTGTTGGTACCTGTGTAGGTAGCAGCCAATCAGGGAGCGGATGCTAACACAGATTTAACCTGTGATAAAAGCAAACCGAACCGTACAGTCTGATTAAGCCTTCATGATTCCTTCATCCCTGCGGAAAGCGATCCGCGAAGCCGTTGTGCGGTAGTGGCGACGAAGCCGTTCGTAGCGGCATGTTGCAGGAGCAAATGACATGTGGCGCGCATACGCCTGATCGCACATGCTCCGACACCATCCACCTGTCGCAGTGAACCCACGCCGACTTTGGCCGCACGACGATCAGTCAGCGCGGCAACAACGCAACGACGCAACGCTGCAGCGCCGGATGCGGACAGCCGGCGCCAGGCAATGCTGAGATGGACAAGCTGTGCGTAGGTTTGTTCAGTCTATGTGATACCTCAGTCAGCCTGGCGACGCAGGAAAGCGGGAATGTCGAGGTAATCGATGTTCGGCTCGGCGTTGCGGGCCGGCGTGGCACCAGCATCCGCACGGTTGTGACCGGCCACCGCGTCAGGCTGAGCATAATCGACCACTTCGTTGCCGGTGCCGGTACGCAGCACCACCGGGCGCGGACGCATCTGCACCTGCTGCTGGGTCTCGACCGCACGGATCGGCTGGCGCGATGCCGCGGCGCGGTTCAGGCCGGTGGCGACCACGGTGACACGCACGTCGTCCTTCATCTCCGGGTCCATCGAGGTACCGATCACCACGGTGGCGTCTTCGCTGGCAAAATCGTGGATAACCCGCCCAATTTCGTCGAATTCACGCATGGTGAGGTTCGGGCCGGCCGTCACGTTGACCAGGATGCCGCAGGCGCCGTTGAGGTTGACGTCTTCCAGCAGCGGGTTCTTGATCGCCGCCTCGGCGGCCGCCTGGGCGCGGTCGTCGCCGCATGCGGTGCCGGTGCCCATCATGGCCAGGCCCATTTCCGACATCACGGTGCGCACGTCGGCGAAGTCGACGTTGATCAGGCCGGGGGCGGTGATCAGGTCGGCGATGCCCTGCACGGCGCCTTGCAGCACATCGTTGGCGGCCTTGAACGCGTTCAGCAGGGTGACTTCGCGGCCCAGCACGCTGAGCAGCTTTTCGTTGGGAACGGTGATCAGCGAGTCCACATGCTGCTGCAGATCCTCGATGCCCTTCAGCGCCACCTGCATGCGGCGGCGACCCTCGAACGGGAACGGCTTGGTGACCACGGCCACGGTGAGGATGCCCTTCTCCTTGGCCAGTTGTGCCACCACCGGCGCAGCGCCAGTGCCGGTGCCACCGCCCATGCCGGCGGTGATGAACACCATGTCGGCGCCTTCCAGCATCGCCTCGATGCGTTCACGGTCCTCCAGCGCGGCCTGCCGGCCGACTTCCGGGTTGGCACCGGCGCCGAGACCCTTGGTGACGTTGCCACCCAGCTGCAGGTGCGTACGCGAGCCGCAACTGGTCATGGCCTGGGCGTCGGTGTTGGCGACGATGAATTCCACGCCTTCAATGTGGGCGTTGAGCATGTGGGCCACGGCATTGCCGCCACCACCGCCCACGCCGATCACCTTGATGACGGCATTGGGTGCGAGTTTTTCGATCATTTCAAACATTTCCCGTTCTCCGTGGAGTTGTTGTCGTTGTAACCGCGGGTACGGCTCCTGCCGTCTCGCGGTGGGTGGGTGAATCCGTCACCCGCGGTGGCGCGTCCCGCGCCCCCTCAGAAATTCCTGGTGAACCAGTTGCGCCATTTGCCGACCAGGCCGCCCACGCTGCCACCCATCGGATGGCTGACGCGGGTACCGCCGGCGCGCGAGCCGTGCAGCAGCAGGCCCACGCCGGTGGCGTGCAGCGGGCTGGAGACGACTTCGCCCAAACCGCTGATCTCCTGCGGTACGCCGATACGCACCATCATGTGGAAGATCTCCTCGGCCAGCTCCAGCGCGCCTTCCATCTTCGAAGCGCCGCCGGTGAGCACCACGCCGGCGGCCACGAGGTTCTCGTAGCCGGAGCGGCGCAACTGGTCCTGCACCATCTCGAAGATTTCCTCGTAGCGCGCCTGCACGCTCTGCGCGAGGGATTGGCGCGCCAGCCGGCGCGGCGGGCGATCGCCCACGCTGGGCACCTGGATGGTTTCGTCCGCGTGTGCCAGTCCGGCCAGCGCGCAGGCGTACTTGATCTTGATTTCCTCGGCATGCGCCGTCGGCGTGTGCACGCCCTGGGCGATGTCGCCGGTGACGTTGTCGCCGCCGACCGGCAGCGAGGCGGTGAAGCGGATCGAGCCGTGGGTGTAGATGGCGATGTCGGTAGTGCCGGCGCCGATGTCGACCAGGCAAACGCCCAGCTCGCGCTCATCGTCGGTCAGCACGGATTTGGCGCTCGCCAGCGCCGAGGGCACCAGCTCGTCCACCGACAGGCCGCAGCGCTGGATGCACTTGGTGATGTTCTGCACCGCCGCCGCTGCACCGGTGACCAGATGCACATTGGCTTCCAGCCGCACGCCGCTCATGCCGACCGGCGAGCGGATGCCGTCCTGGCCGTCGATGCGGTATTCCTGCGACTCCTTGTAGAGCACCTTGCGGTCGGCCGGGATCGCCACCGCGCTGGCCGCTTCCAGCACCTGCTCCAGGTCACCCACGGTGACTTCGCGATCGCGGATGGCCGCGTTGCCGTGCGAGTTGCGGGTTTCCAGGTGGCTGCCGGAGATCGAGGCGTAGACCGAGCGGATGTCGCAACCGGCCATCAGCTCGGCCTCCTCCACCGCGCGCTGGATCGAGTGCACGGTGGATTCGATATCGACCACCGAGCCGCGCTTCATGCCACGCGACACGTGGGTGCCGATGCCGATCACCGTGATCGGTTCGCCGATTTCGTATTCGCCGACGATCGCCACCACTTTCGAGGTGCCGATATCGAGCCCGACGACGAGTTGCTTGTCGTTGCGTGGTTTCATGAGGAAATGTTCATGGTGGGGGGCGAACCTCCAGCGTTGGCGGGGGCCGCTTGCGGCCAGCGCACGGCGAATCCATTGGTGTAACGAAGGTCGGCGTAGGCGAACGGCTCGGTGTGGCCAGCCATCAGCTGCGGGTAGACATCGAGGAAGCGGCGCAAGCGACGGCCAGCCTGTTCGCGATCGCCGATCACGATGCGCGCGCCGGTGGCGGTGCTGACGCTCCAACTGCCACGTTCGCTCAACGCCACGCCGTTGATGCGCAGCCCGCTGCCGGCGAAGGCTTTCTGGGTTTGTGCGTAGAAGCTGACCACCTCGGCCAGCCGATCGTCCGGGCCTTGCAGATGCGGCAACGCGACGAGGTCGCCCGCGCCGGGCGCATCGAACACCAGGCCCTGGCGGCTGATCAGCCGCTTGTCGTTCCAGCGCGCGAACGGCTGGCGCTCGTAAATGCGCAGCGACAAGGTATCGGGCCAGCGCTTGCGCGCTTCCACCGACTCCACCCACGGCAGCGCGGCGACGGCCTTCTGCACGTTGTCCAGGTTCAGCGCGAAGAAACCGCGGCCGATGCCGGGCAACACCGCGGCACGCACTTCCGCCGGCGTCACGTGCTTGAACTCCGCCTGCACGGTCAAATGGTTCACCGGCCACCGCGCCGCCGCAAACCAGCCGCGCAGCACGCCCACGATGGGCAACGCCACCAGGGCGATGGCCAGGCACCAGGCGATCAGGCGGACGGAGCTTTTCACTGGGCGCCTCCGTTGGAGTCGCGGGATTTGGGATTCGGGATTCGGGATTCGGAAGATCCGGCGGCGTGGGGTCCGAAGCTCGTTTCCAGCACGCGCCAGCACAGTTCTTCGTAATCAATGCCGGCCGCGGCGGCGGCCTTGGGCACCAGCGAATGGGAGGTCATGCCGGGCGCGGTGTTCACTTCGAGCAGCCAGTTGCGGCCCTGGCGATCGCGCATCACATCGACGCGGCCCCAGCCGTTGCAGCCGAGCGCATCGAAGGCCTGCAACGCCAGCGCGCGCAGCGCCGCTTCGGCCTCGCCTTCCAGGCCGGGGCACAGGTACTGGGTGTCTTCGGCCACGTACTTGGCGTTGAAATCGTAGAACTGCGCCTTCGGCACGATGTGGATGCTGGGCAGCACGTCGCGACCCAGGATGCTGACGGTCAGCTCGGCGCCTTCGATCAGCGTTTCCATCAGCAGATCGCCGGGATACTGCGCCGCCAGTTCCACCGCCTGATCCAGTTGCGAGGCATCGAACACGCGGCTCACGCCCACGCTGGAGCCCTCGCAGGCCGGCTTCACGATCAGCGGGAAACCGATCGTCCGCGCCGCGGCCTGTACGTCGGCGCCGCGCGGCAGCGGCATGAACGCCGGCGTGGGCAGACCCAGCGACTGCCACACCCGCTTCGAGCGTGTCTTGTCCATCGACAACGCGGAGCCCAGCACGCCCGTGCCGGTGTACGGCACGTTCAAGGCTTCCAACGCGCCCTGCAGCACGCCATCCTCACCGCCGCCGTGCTGGCCATGCAGGATGTTGAACACGCGGGCGAACCGGCCTGCCCGTAGCGCATCCAGCAAGGCGGGAATACCGTCGACGGCATGCGCATCGATGCCGCGCGCCTGCAACGCGGCCAGGACATTGCGGCCGGAGTCCAGCGACACGCTGCGCTCGGTGGAGCTGCCACCCATCACCACGGCCACGCGGCCGAAGTCGGTGGGGTTGTCGATGCGATGGCGTTGCGTGGTGCTCATTTGCGTGTCCTCAGCTCACCGGCCCGCCCCAGCTCGACCGCCACCGCGCCGATATCGCCGGCACCCATCAGCAACAGCAAGTCGCCATCGCGCAGCAGCGCCGGCAAGGTGTCGGCGAACTCGCGCGGGTGATCGACCAGCACCGGATCGACCTTGCCGCGCGCGCGCACCGCACGCGCCAGCGCACGGCCATCCGCACCGGCGATCGGCGCTTCGCCGGCGGCGTAGACATCGGTCAGCACCAGCACGTCGACCTCGGCCAGCACGTTGGCGAAATCGTCCAGCAGGTCGCGCGTGCGGCTGTAGCGATGCGGCTGGAAACCCACCACCAGCCGCCGCTCGGGCCAGCCGCCGCGCACCGCAGCGAACACCGCCGCCAGCTCGCTGGGGTGATGGCCGTAATCGTCCACCAGCAGGGCCGAACCCTTGTCGAGCGCGATTTCGCCACGCCGATGGAAGCGCCGACCCACACCCTGGAACTTGCTCAGCGCGTGCGCGATGGCTTCCGCCTCGACCCCCAACTGCCAGCCGATCGCCGCCGCCGCCAACGCGTTCAGCACGTTGTGGCGCCCGGGCAGGTTCAGCATCACCGGCAAGGCTTCGTCGCGACCCGGCAGATGCAGGTTGAAATGCATCTCGAAGCCGCTCTGCCGCAACGCGCTCGCGCGCACGTCGGCGTCCTGCGATTCGATGCCGTAGGTCATCACCCGCCGGGTGGTGCGGCCGGCCAGTTCACGCACTTCGGCGTCATCCACGCACAACACGGCCAGCCCGTAGAACGGCAGCCGGTGCAGGAAATCGGCGAACGCCTTCTTCACCAAGGCAAAGTCGCCGCCGTAGTTTTCCAGGTGATCGGCGTCGATATTGGTGACCGCCGCGATGATCGGCGACAGCAGCAGGAATGATCCGTCGGACTCATCGGCCTCGGCCACCAGGTACTGCCCGGTGCCCAGCCGCGCGTTGGCGCCGGCCGCGTTGAGCTGGCCGCCGATCACGAACGTGGGGTCGTAACCGGCCTCGGCCAGCACGCTGGCGGTGAGGCTGGTGGTGGTGGTCTTGCCGTGGGTGCCGGCGATGGCCACGCCACGGCGAAAGCGCATCAGCTCGCCCAGCATTTCCGCCCGCGGCACCAGCGGGATGCGTGCCTCGCGGGCGGCCAGCAACTCCGGATTGTCCTGCGGGATCGCGCTGGAAGTGACCACCACGTCGGCGTCACCGAGATTGCTCGCCGCATGACCCACATGCACCGTGATGCCCAGGCTCTGCAGCCGCAGCGCCGTGGGCGACGCGTTGCGATCGGAGCCGGACACGGCATAGCCCAGGTTGTGCAGCACCTCGGCAATGCCGCTCATGCCCACGCCACCGATGCCGATGAAATGCACCCGGCGGAAGGTGCTCATCAGATCTTCCTGGGCGGAGAGCCTCTTCATGCCGCCACCTCCAGGCAGGCGCGGGCGATGGCCGCGGCGGCGTCGGGTTTGGCCAGCGTGCGGGCTGACTCGGCCATGGCCAGCAACCGGTTGCGGTCGCCAAGCAGCGCAGCGAGCTGCTGCGCCAGAAGTTCTACGTTCAAGCTGTTCCCTTTCAGATCGGATTCCGGCAGCAGTACGGCAGCGCCGGCCTGCACCAGTACGTCGGCGTTGCGGGTCTGGTGGTCGTCCACCGCGTGCGGAAACGGCACCAGCACCGCGCCCAGTCCTGCCGCCGACAGTTCGGCCAGGGTTAGCGCGCCGGCGCGGCAAACCGCAAGATCGGCCCAGGCATAACTGGCCGCCATGTCTTCGATGAACGGCACCACCTGCGCGCGGACGCCAGCTTCGGCATAAGCCGCGTTGGTCTCGTCGATGCCGCGCGCACCGCATTGATGCAGCACGTCGGGCCGCTGCGACGGGTCGAGCCGGGCCAGTGCCTGCGGCAGCGCCAGGTTCAACGCCCGCGCACCCAAGCTGCCGCCCAGCACCAGCAACCGCGGTGCACCCTGGCGCTGCGCCATGCGCGACGCGGGCAGCGGCAGTTGGGCGATCGCCTGGCGCACCGGATTGCCCACCCATTCGGCCTGCGGCAGCGCATCGGCGAAACCGGTCAGCACGCGGCGGGCCATGGTGGCCAGTTTGCGATTGGTGAAGCCGGCCACGCGGTTCTGTTCGTGCACCAGCAACGGCCGCCGCAACAGCCACGCCGCCAGGCCGCCAGGCCCGGCCACGTAGCCGCCCATCGACAACACGCTGCGCGGCTGGATCCGCCGCAGCAACGCCAGCGAAGCGAACAAGGCCTGCAGCAGCATCGCCGGCGCCAGCAGGCGGGCCTTCAGGCCCTTGCCGCGCAGCCCACGCACCGCCACCGTGTGAAGGGGGATGTTGTGGGCAGGAACCACGCGGGTTTCCATGCCGCCGGCCGCACCCAGCCACATCACTGGCACGCCCTGCCCACGCAGCGTTTCCGCTACGGCCAGGCCCGGGAAAATGTGGCCACCGGTACCGCCGGCCATGATCAGCACCGGGCGGGAATCGACTTGGCGGGATACGTTATTCATGCCGCCCTCTGCTCGCGCGGAACCACCGCGGCGTTCGCATCGACGGCGGTCACCGCCGCCGGCATCCGGGTGGCCATGTGGCGTGCGTCCAGCGCGCGGTTGATCTCGAACGTGGCGCGCAGCAGCACGCCGGCCATGGCGCAGGTCAGCACCATCGAGGAGCCGCCGTAGCTGATCAGCGGCAAGGTCAGGCCTTTGGTCGGCAACGCGCCCAGGTTCACGCCCACCGACACGATCGCCTGCATCGCCAGCATCAGCGAGGTGCCGAACGCCACGTAGCCGGCGAAACGCTGGCCGACTTCCACGCCCTTGAGACCCAGATAGAGTCCACGCCCCACCGCCAATGCAAACAGGCCGATCACC
Organism: Rhodanobacter sp.; assembly: GCA_035514935.1. Classification (GTDB taxonomy): domain Bacteria; phylum Pseudomonadota; class Gammaproteobacteria; order Xanthomonadales; family Rhodanobacteraceae; genus Rhodanobacter. The sequence goes on from DATJCF010000202.1 coordinate 15,298, forward strand.
AGCGCCACGCCGGCCAGGCCCAGCTCCTCGCCGATCACCGCGAAGATGAAATCGGTATGCGCCTCGGGCAGGTACGACAGCTTCAGCACACTGGAACCCAGCCCCACGCCGGTCCACTCGCCGCGACCGATCGCCATCAGCGACTGGGTCAGCTGGAAGCCGTCGTTGAACGGGTCCTTCCACGGGTCCATGAACGAGGTCAGCCGCTTCATGCGGTAGCTCTCGCCGGTGGCCGCGATGTACAGCAACGGCATCAGCGGCAGCCCCATCAGGAACAGGAAGATCGGCCGCGCGCCGCCCAGCCAGACCATCGCGATGGTCACCGCGATCACCAGCGTGGCCGAGCCGAAATCCGGCTGCGCCAGCAGCAGCAGCACGATCAACCCCGCCACCACCACCGGCTTGAACAGGCCCAGGAAGCGCGTTTCCACATTCTCGCGGTGGCGCACCAGATAGCTGGCGATGTACACCACCAGGATCAGCTTCACCGCCTCCACCGGCTGGAAGCTGGTCACCAGCAGGTTCAGCCAGCGCCGCGCGCCATTGATGCGCATGCCCAGGTGCGGCACGAACACCGCCAGCAGCAACACGAACGCCAGCGCCAGCAGCGGAAACGCGAACTTCTCCAGCAGCTTCATCTCGGTGCGCATGGCCACGCCCGCCACCAGCAGCCCCAGGCTGAGAAACACCAGATGCCGTTTCAGGTAATAGAACGCCCCCAGGTGCTGGCTGTCGGCCACCGAGATCGAACTGGACGCCACCATCACCACGCCGATGCTGGCCAGCGCGATCAACGCCACCAGCAACAGCAGATCGAAGCTGCCGCGCGGGCCGTGTCGCCGTTTTGCCTGGGAGACGTCAAACATGGGTGCCTCCGGCGCGGGATTCGGCATTCGGGATTCGGGATTCGGGGACGCAAGCGCGCGACAGCGCGGCGTGCACGCTTTTCCGGATCCCAAATCCCGAATGCCGAATCCCGTCCATGCTCACCGCACCTTCAACGTGGCGAGGCCGATCAGCACCAGTACCACCGAGATGATCCAGAAACGCACGATCACCCGGGGCTCCGGCCAGCCTTTCAGTTCGAAGTGGTGATGGATCGGCGCCATGCGGAAGATGCGCTTGCCGGTGAGCTTGAAGCTGGCCACCTGCAACATCACCGACACGGTTTCCATCACGAACACGCCGCCCATCACCAGCAGCACGATTTCCTGGCGCACGATCACCGCCACGCAGCCCAGCGCCGCGCCCATCGCCAGCGCGCCGACATCGCCCATGAACACCTGCGCCGGATACGTGTTGAACCACAGGAAGCCCAGCCCCGCCCCCGACAGCGCGCCGGTGAAGATCGCCAGCTCGCCCGCGCCGGGA
>DATJCF010000203.1:0-3452 GCA_035514935.1 Rhodanobacter sp.
GCTGGGCCTGGTGGCCGTGCAGGGTTGGCAGGTGTTTGCCCGCTACGTCATCAACGATTCGCCCGGCTGGACCGAGCCGCTGACGATCCTGCTGCTGAGCACGACGATGAGCCTGGGCGCCGCGGCGGCGGTGCACAGCAATCGCCATTTCGGTTTCTTCCTGCTGGCCGGCCTGCTCGGCCCGCGACTGAAGTGCGCGCTGGAAGTGGTGGTCGAGATCGTGGTCGCCACCATCGGCGCCGTACTGGCCTGGTGGGGCTGGATGCTGTGGATGGATGGCGTGCACATCAAGACGGCGGGCGCGGATTTCCCGCAGAGCATCAACTACCTGCCGCTGAGCATCGGCGGCGCGCTGATGCTGGTGTTCGCGATCAATCGCCTGGTGCTGGCCTTGCGCCCCACGACCACTGAAGGGGACCACTGAGCATGGGCATCGCGATTCTTTTCATTGTCTTCGGTGTGCTGTTGGTGCTTGGCGTGCCGGTGGCCTTCTCGCTGGCCGCGGCGGCGCTGGCCACGCTGTGGTACCTGGACCTGCCGGCGGTGGTGCTGGTGCAGCAGATCGGTGCCGGTATCGGCACGGCGTCGCTGGTCGCCATTCCTCTGTTCATTTTCGCAGGCGAGATCATGATGCGCGGCGGCATCTCCGAGCGCCTGATCGCGTTCGCCGCCTCGCTGGTGGGGCGCCTGCGCGGCGGCCTGGGCCAGGTATCGATCCTGTCCTCGCTGTTTTTCGGCGGCGTCTCCGGCTCGGCCATCGCCGACGTGTCGGCGGTGGGCGGCACCATGATTCCGCAGATGGTCAAGCGCGGTTACGACCGGGATTTCGCGGTCAACGTCAGCATCACGGCGGCGCTGGTGGCGCTGGTGGTGCCGCCATCGCACAACCTGATCCTGTTCTCGGCGGCGGCCGGTGGCAGCATTTCCATCAGCGACCTGTTCGCCGCCGGCATCCTGCCCGCCTTGTTGATGACCGTGGTGCTGATGGTCACCGGCTACTGCGTGGCTCGTCGGCGCGGTTACGGCGTGGAACCCTTCCCGGGGTTTCGCAAGGTTCTGACGTTGCTGATTGCGGCGATTCCCGGACTGGGGCTGGTGGCGCTGATCTTCATCGGTATCCGCGCCGGCATTTTCACCGCGGTGGAGTCGGCGGCGATCGCGGTGATCTACGCGCTGTTTGTCACCGGCGTGCTGTACCGCAATTTCAGTTTCCGCGGCTTCCTGGACACGGTGGTGCATGCGGCGCAGGGCACCGGCGTGATCCTGTTCGTGATCGCCACGGCGGCGGTGTTCGGCTGGTTGCTGGCCTATCTTGAAGTGCCGGTGGCGATGGTGAGCTTCCTGGAGTCGATCGCCCACAGCCAGACGACGGTGCTGCTGATGATCGTGGTGCTGCTGCTGATCCTGGGCACGTTCATGGATCTGGCGCCGATGATCCTGATCTGCACGCCGATCTTCCTGCCCGTGGTGAAGGCCTACGGCATCGACCCGGTGCACTTCGCGATGGTGCTGGTGATCAGCGGCGGCATCGGCCTGGTGACGCCGCCGGTGGGCTCGGTGCTGTTCATCGGCACCGCCATCGGCAAGATCAGCATCGCCGAATCCATGAAGACGATCTGGCCGTTCTGGCTGGCGGCCGTGGCCGGCTTGCTGGTGGTGACCTTCTTCCCGCAGCTGTCGCTGTGGCTGCCGGCGCTGATGCGGCACTGACAAGCGAGTACCCCATGAATCCACGATCGATCACCCGGTTACTCCCCAGCCACGGACGGCTTTTTGATACGACGTGCAGGCGGCTGCTGATGCTGGCCGCCTGCATGGTGATGGCCGGCCCCGCGCTGGCCGCCGACGCCGCGCAGCCCTGGAAGCGCGGCATCGAGCACCAGCGCATGGCCGACCTGGGCGATGGGCGCTTCCTCAACCCGGTGCTGTCCGGCGACCACCCCGATCCATCCGTGCTGAAGGACGGCAAGGATTACTACCTCACGCTGTCCTCGTTCGACGCCTACCCGGGCCTGCCGATCTGGCATTCGCGCGACCTGGTGAACTGGCAGCCGCTGGCGCATGCGATCCGCACCGACGTGGGCGCGATCTGGGCGCCGGACCTGGTCAAGTACAAGGGCCGCTACTACATCTACTTCGCGGCGCGCACCGCGGAAAAGCGCGGCAATTACGTGGTCTGGGCCGACGCCATCGGCGGGCCGTGGAGCGAGCCGGTGAGCCTGGGCCTGCCCCGCCACATCGACCCCGGCCACGCGGTGGGTGAGGATGGCAAGCGCTACCTGTTCCTCTCCGGCGGCGACTACGTGCAACTGGCCGATGACGGCTTGAGCGTGGTCGGCGTACCCAGGCACGTCTACGATGGCTGGCATTACCCGGAAAGCTGGGACGTGGAGAGCTATTCGCAGGAAGGCCCGAAGATCAGCCGGCACGGCGGCTGGTTCTACATGACCACCGCGGTAGGCGGCACCGCCGGCCCGCCGACCGGGCACATGGTGATCAGCGCGCGCTCGCGCTCCATCCACGGGCCGTGGCAGAACTCGCCGCACAACCCTATCGTGCGCACCGCCAGCCGCGACGAGCCATGGTGGTCGCGCGGTCACGCCACCATCGTCGAAGGCATCGACGGGCGCGACTGGATGGTCTATCACGGCTACGAGAACGGCTACTACACGCTGGGCCGGCAGATGCTGCTGGATCCGATCGCCTGGACCGCCGACGGCTGGTTCGTGGCCAAGGGCGGCGACCTGGGCCAGCCGCTGGCCAAACCCGCTGGCGAGGCGCTGCCGCATGGCATGGCGTTGTCGGACGGTTTCAGCGGCGACCGGCTCGGCCCGCAATGGGCGTTCTTCAAGCCCGGTCCGGACGAGTACCAGCGGCTGTCCTTCAGCGACGGCGACATGACCTTGCAGGGCAAGGGCCATTCCCCGCGCGACAGTTCACCGCTGACGGTTATCGCCGGCGACCGCGCCTACGAGTTCGAAGTGGAGATGGAAATCGCCCCCGGCGCCACCGGCGGTGCCCTGCTGTTCTACAGCGACCGCCTGTATGCCGGCGTGGGCAGCAACGGCGAGCAGTTCATCCTGCACCGCTATGGCGAGGACCGTCCCGCGTCACTGCCGCCCAGCCGCAAGGGTGGAAAACTGTGGTTGCGGGTCACCAACAACCGCAACATCCTGACGGTACACACCTCACAGGATGGCCAGCATTGGCAGAAGTATCCCGTGCAAATGGATGTCTCGGGTTACCATCACAATGTGGCCGGTGGCTTCCTGGCCCTGAAACCGGCGATCTATGCGGCCGGAACCGGGGCTGTGACATTCCACCATTTCCGTTACCGCGCGCTGGACTGAAACCCGATGGTTGAAAGGCCCGCGCAGAAGGATTCCAAAGGATTCCCTTGAGCAAGAAGGCCGATTCCAAAACCGTGACGATCAACGACATCGCACGGCTGT
>DATJCF010000204.1:0-14193 GCA_035514935.1 Rhodanobacter sp.
GCCAGCACGAACATGTAGCCGAACGAGATGGCCACGTTGCGCCAGGAATCGGTTTCACGGCGGATCACCGCCAGCGTCGACATGCATTGCGGCGCGTACGCAAACCACACCAGCAGCGACAGCGCGCTGGCCAGCGAGATCTGCCCCGCCAACGCCTGGCCCAGGCCGCTCGCCTCGCCGCCCACCAGATACACCGTGGCCAGCGCCGCCACCGCCGTTTCGCGCGCGGCGAAGGCCGGGATCAGCGCCAGGCTGATCTGCCAGTTGAAACCGATCGGTGCGAACACGTACTGCAAGGCGCGCCCGATATAGCCGGCGAAGCTGTACTCGATAGCCACCCCCGTGGCGCCGGCCGGTGGCGACGGGAAGGTGGAGATGAACCACATCAGGATGGTCAGACCCAGGATCACGCCGGTCAGGCGCTTCATGAAAATCGCGCCGCGCTCATACAGGCCAATCGCCACATCGCGCACCTTTGGCAACCGATACGACGGCAATTCCATCAGCAATGCATGCTCGCTCTTGTCGCGGCGGATGTGCTTCATCACCCAGCCCACCGCCATCGCACCCAGGATGCCGGCCAGGTACAACCCAAACAGCACCACGCCCTGCAGGTTGAACACACCGAACACGCGACGGGTGGGTATGAACGCGCCAATCAGCAGCGCGTACACCGGCAGCCGCGCCGAGCAGGTCATCAATGGTGCGATAAGAATCGTGGCCAGGCGGTCACGTGGATCCTGGATGCTGCGCGTGCCCATGATGCCGGGGATGGCGCAGGCGAAGCTCGACAGCAGCGGGATGAACGAGCGTCCGGTGAGGCCCACCGACAGCATCAGCCGGTCGAGCAGGAACGCCGCACGCGGCAGATAGCCCGACTCCTCCAGCACGATGATGAACAGGAAAAGGACCAGGATCTCGGGCAGAAAACCCAGCACCGTGCCGATGCCGCCGAACAGACCGTCGGTCACCAGACTCCGCAACGGCCCGGCCGGCATCAGCGCGGCGGCATGCTCACCCATCCAGCCGAAACCGTCGCCGATCAGGTCGGTCATCGGCTTGCCGATCGAGTACACCGCCTGGAACACCAGGAACATCACCACGGCCAGGATCATCAGGCCGAATACGGAATGCAGCGTCCAGCGGTCCAGCGCATCGTCGATGACGGCCGTGGCGCGCGGCATCGTCACTGTCGCCGCCAGCAGTTCGCGTACCTGCGCATGGAGATCGGCGCGACTGGCCGCGTCGTCCGTTTGCGCCGGCGCGGCGGCGGGCACCTCGCCATCCACACGTTCGATCAGCGCCCTGGCACCACCGCGCTTCACCGCGATGGTTTCCACCACCGGCAGGCCGAGCCGTTCCTGCAACTGCGGCACGTCGATGACGATGCCGCGCTGGCGCGCGGTGTCCATCATGTTCAATGCCAGCACCACCGGCCGGCCCAGCCGCTTCACCTCCAGCACGAAACGCAGGTGCAGGCGCAGGTTGGTGGCATCGGCCACGCAGACGATCAGGTCCGGCGGCGCCTCACCCGGGTAATTGCCGGCGCAGACGTCGCGGGTGATCTGCTCGTCCGGGCTGTTCGCCTCGAAACTGTAGGTGCCAGGCAGGTCCAGCAATTGCAGCACCCGGCCGGACGGCGCGGTAAACCGGCCCTCCTTGCGCTCCACCGTGACGCCAGCGTAATTGGCCACCTTCTGGCGACCGCCGGTGAGCTGGTTGAACAAGGCCGTCTTGCCGCAGTTCGGGTTGCCGACCAGCGCGATCTTCAGCGTGGAAGCACTCACGCGGCTACCTCGACACGCACGCTGACCCGGGCCGCTTCGGCGCGACGCAGCGCAAAACGGGTCGAGCCGATCTGGATCAGCAACGGATCGCCGCCCATCGGGCCGATCGCGACCACCCGCAACGGCTCGCCGTCGACGAAGCCCAGGTCGCGCAAACGTTGTGCAATCGGGTCGGACGCGTGCGCATCGTCCACGCGGTCGACGACGGCGGGAGATCCCTTGGGCAGCTCGGAAAGGCGCACGGCTTTTCTCAAATAAGAATTGTTCGCATTGTATCCCCTCACGTGCCCGGTTGCACCGCATGACACGGTCGTCCGCGGGCAGCGTTTATGATGCGGTTCTTTGCCGGATGCACTCATGACCGACTCGATCCTCAGCGAACGGCGCGACGGCATCTGCTGGCTCACGCTGAACCGGCCGCAGGTCCACAACGCGTTCGACGACACGCTGATCGCCGCGCTCACCCTCGCCCTCGAGCAGGCCGGTGCGGATCCGGCGGTGCGCGCGGTGGTGCTGAGCGGCAACGGCAACTGCTTCTCCGCCGGTGCCGACCTCAACTGGATGCGCGGCATGGCCAGCGCCAGCGAGGCGGAAAACCGCGCCGATTCCCTGCGCCTCGCGCGCCTCATGCGCACGCTGCAGTACCTGCCCAAACCCACCGTGGCGCGCGTCAATGGCGCCGCTTATGGCGGCGGCGTGGGGCTGGTGGCCTGCTGCGATATCGCCATCGGGGTGGACGGCAGCAAGTTCGCCCTGTCCGAGGTGAAGCTGGGCCTGGTGCCGGCGGTCATCTCGCCTTACGTCATCGCCGCCATCGGCCTGCGCCAGGCACGCCGGCTGTTCGTCACCGGCGAAGTGTTCGACGCCACCACGGCAGCCCGCATCGGCCTGCTGCACGCCAGCGTGCCGGCGGGCGAACTGGACGAAGCCATCGCACGCCAACTGCACCTGCTGGGCAAGGCAGGCCCGAACGCCCAGCATGAAGCCAAGCAACTGGCGCTGCGCATCGGCGGTGCGGACGCGACTCAGGCCGAGCGCATCGATGAGGAGAATGCGGCACTCATCGCCCGCCTGCGCGTTTCCGAGGAAGGCCAGCACGGCCTGGCCGCCTTTCTCGACAAGCGCGCACCGGCCTGGGTGGGGAAATTGTAGGAGCGCACCCTGCCCGCAAGGGACTTCCTTCGGTCGTGCACGATGCTCTTCGGCAATATCACGAAAGGCTCGCGCACAGGGTGCGTTCCTACAGTTCCACCGCGATCTGCTAGCTTTAAACGATTTGCGCCACTACCAAAAACGGTTGCAGGAATACTCCATGTTCGAGCGCGTACTGATTGCCAACCGCGGCGAGATTGCCTGCCGCGTAATCCGCACCTGCCGGCGCCTGGGCATCCACACCATCGTGGTGTATTCGGAAGCGGATCGCGATGCCCAGCACGTGCGCCTGGCGGATGAAGCCTGGCCGATCGGCGGACCGCGCCCGGCCGAGTCGTACCTGCGCGGCGATGTCATTCTCGAGGTGGCGAAAAAATCCGGCGCGCAGGCGGTTCATCCCGGCTACGGCTTTCTCTCCGAGAACACCGGTTTCGCCCGCGCCTGCACCGAGGCCGGCATTGTCTTCATCGGCCCGAAACCCGAGAGCATCGACGCGATGGGCTCCAAGGCCGCCGCCAAGGCGCTGATGGAGAAACACGCGGTGCCGCTGGTGCCGGGCTATCACGGCGAAAACCAGGACGCGGCGTTCCTGGCCGAACAGGCGGAAAAAACCGGCTTCCCGCTGATGATCAAGGCCGCCTCCGGCGGCGGCGGCAAAGGCATGCGGATCGTGCGCAACGCGGCGGAATTCGCCGATGCGCTGGCCTCGGCGCAGCGCGAGGCAACCAGCGCGTTCGGCGATGCGCGGGTGATCCTGGAGCGCTATGTCGAACACCCGCGGCACATCGAGTTTCAGGTCTTTGGCGATACCCACGGCCACGTGATCCACCTCAACGAGCGCGAATGCTCGGCACAACGGCGCTATCAGAAAGTGCTGGAGGAAACGCCCTGCCCGTCGCTCGATGAAGCCACCCGCCAGGCAATGGGCCAGGCGGCGGTAGCGGCGGCGAAAGCGGTCGACTACGTGGGTGCCGGCACGGTGGAATTCATCGTGGCGCGGCAGGCCGATGGCAGCCCGGGCGAGTTCTTTTTCATGGAGATGAATACGCGGCTGCAGGTCGAGCATCCGGTCACCGAGATGACACTGGGGCTGGATCTGGTCGAGTGGCAATTGCGCGTGGCCGCGGGCCAGCCGCTGCCGCTGCAGCAGGATCAGGTGCATGCACACGGCCATGCGATCGAAGTGCGGCTGTACGCGGAAGACCCGGACCAGAACTTCCTGCCCGGCTCGGGCAAGCTGCAGACGCTGCGCCTGCCCACGCCGTCACCGCACGTGCGCCTGGATGGCGGCGTGGTCGAGGGCGACACGGTGACGATCTTCTACGACCCGATGATCGCCAAGCTGATCGTGTTCGACGCCACCCGCGCGCAAGCATTGCAGCGGCTGCGCGAAGCGCTGGCGGCCAGCGAGATTATCGGCCCCAAATCCAACATCGGATTTCTGGAGCGGCTGGCGCGGCATCCCGCCATCACCGAAGGACGCATCGACACCGGCTATCTGGATCGCCACCTGGAGGAATTCGTGGTGGGCGACGCGGTGCCCGGCGACCGCGCGCTGTTCGCCGCCGCCACCGCTGCCTTGCTGCATGACGAAGTGCATGTGGAGAGCGCGCCCGCCGACCCGCATTCGCCCTGGGCGCGCGCCGATGCCTGGCGCATCGGCCACGCCGGCAAGCGGCTCATCGCGCTGACCTCGCGCGAGCAACGCCATGACATCGAGGCCTATGGCGACGGCGGCGACTATCGACTGCGCCACGGCGAGGCCACTTGCGAAGTGCGCGGCGCGCGGCTGCTGGATAACACGTTGAGCGCACGCTTCGACGGTGAATCGCTACGCCTGCCGCTGCGCGCCGATGCGCGGCATGTGTTGCTGCACGACGCCGATGGCCAACGCTACAGCTTCACCCGCGCGATCGCGTTCGCATGGGAAGCCAGCGATGCGGCGGGCGGCAACCAGGTGATCGCGCCGATGCCCGGCCGCATCGTGCTGGTGAAGGCGCAGGCTGGCGATCACGTCGAACAGGGCCAGGATCTGCTGGTGATGGAGGCGATGAAGATGGAGTTGGCCTTGAAGGCGCCGCGCGGCGGCACCATCGAAAGCGTCAGCGCCGTGCAAGGCGAGTTCGTCGAGGCCGACGCCGTGCTGGTGAAATTCGCCGAAACCTGAATTGCAGGAGCGCACCCTGTGCGCGACCGCTCTTCGTCACGCCGCAAAAGCATCGCGCACAAGGTGCGCTCCTACATCACTCCCGGAGCTTGCCATGATCTCTTCCGACCACGTACGCATCGTCGAAGTCGGCGCGCGCGACGGGCTGCAGAATGAAAAGACGCTGCTGCCGGCAGCGGTGAAGATCGAACTGATCGATCGCCTGTCGGACACTGGTTTGCAGACCATCGAGGCTACCAGCTTCGTCAGCCCGCAGTGGGTGCCGCAGTTGGCCGACGCGGCGGAAGTGTTCGGCGGCATCAACAAGAAGCCGGGCGTGAGTTATCCGGTGCTGGTGCCGAACATGCAGGGCTACCAGCGCGCGCTGGCCGCCGGCGCCACCGACGTGGCGGTGTTCACGGCCGCCTCGGAGGCGTTCAACCGCCGCAACATCAACGCCTCCATCGACGAATCCATCGAGCGTTTCGCACCGGTGCTGGAGCAGGCGCGGGTCGATGGCGTGAGCGTGCGCGGCTACGTGTCCACCGTGCTGGGTTGTCCCTACCAGGGCGACGTGCCGGTAAGCGACGTGGTACGTGTGGCGCAGCGGTTGCACCAGTTGGGCTGCCACGAAATTTCGCTGGGCGACACCATCGGCGTGGGCACGCCGGCCAAGGCGCGCGCCATGCTGCGGGCGGTGGCCGGCGAGGTACCGATGGCGGCGTTGGCGGTGCATTTCCACGACACCTACGGCCAGGCGCTGGCCAACATCCTGGCCTGCCTGGAAGAAGGCGTGCGCGTGGTCGACAGCGCCGTTTCCGGCACGGGCGGCTGCCCGTACGCCAAGGGTGCTACCGGCAACGTGGCCAGCGAGGACGTGGTCTACATGCTGCACGGCATGGGGCTGGAAACCGGTATCGACCTGGACAAGCTCATCGCCACCGGCGCGTGGCTGGCCACCCAACTCCACAAGGAAACCGCCAGCCGCGTGACCCGCGCGCGTACCGCCGCGGCCTGAGCTACCATCCTCCCCCGCCTCTGCGGCGCACCACGCCATGACCGACACTTTCCTGATCCGCCCGATCCAACCTGCCGACGACGCAGCCATGGCTGCGATCATCCGCGCCGTGATGCCCGAGTTCGGCGCCGACGGCCCCGGCTTCGCCATCAACGATGCCGAGGTGGACACGATGTACGCCTCCTACGCGCAACCGCGCAGCAGCTATTTCGTGGTCGAGCGCGACGGCGTGGTGATCGGCGGCGGTGGCGTCGCGCCGCTGCAGAATGCGGAAGCCGACGTGTGCGAACTGCGCAAGATGTACTTCCTGCCCGCCGCGCGCGGCATCGGCGCGGGCAGCGCGATGATGCGGCGCTGTCTCGATACGGCCCGCGCGCATGGCTTCAGGCGCTGTTACCTGGAAACGCTGACCGGCATGGACGCGGCGCAGGCGCTGTACAAGCGCAGCGGCTTCACCCCGTTGTGCGCACCGATGGGCGGCACCGGGCACTTCAGTTGCGACCGCTTCTTCATTCTCGATCTGCGAGCGATACCTTGAGCCTGCCCATCCGCACGGCGCGCGCGGAAGACGCCGCTGCCATCCACGCCATTTACGCGCCGTCCATCACCCACGGCGTGGCCACCTTCGAAACCGAACTACCCGGCGTCGACGTCATGGCCGACCGCATCCGGACACGGCTGCAGCATTACCCGTGGCTGGTCTGGGAAGAAGCCGGCGAAGTCCTCGCCTATGCCTACGCGGGACGCTTCCGCGAGCGCGCCGCCTACGACTGGATCGCCGAAACCTCGATCTACGTGCGCGACGACGCGCAACGCCGCGGCATCGCGCGACGGTTATACGGCGTGCTGCTGGAGGTGATGCGCGAACAGGGCCTTACCCAGGCGGTGGGCGTGATCACCCTGCCCGGTACGGTCAGCGTGGCGATGCACGAAACCATGGGATTCACGCCGGCCGGTGTGTGGCGCCAGAGCGGCTACAAGATGGGCCAATGGTGGGACGTGGGTGTGTGGCAGAAGGAGCTGCAGCCCGCAGCGAATCCGCCCCGGCCGGTCACGCCGTTTCCCCGGCTTGCGCCGGCGTCGTTGCGGACGTGGCTGAATCACGGCGACGACGCGCTCGGTTAAGATGGCGGGCCCTTCCCCACCGGGACAGTCCATGCAGCTCAATCAGGTCAAGGCAATCATCACCGGCGGCGCTTCCGGGCTCGGCCTGGCGGTGGCGCGGCAACTGGTCGCCAGCGGCGGCAAGGTGACCTTGTTCGACGTCAACGACGCCAACGGTCAGGCCGCCGCCAGCGAACTGGGCGAGGCCGCGCGTTTCCTGCGCACCGATGTCACCTCCGAAGACGGCGTGGCCACCAATGCAGCAGCCGCACACCACGCGATGGGCGGGTTGAACGTGGTGATGAACTGCGCGGGCATCCTGGGCGCGGGTCGCGTGCTGGGCAAGCAGGGCGCGATGCCGCTGGCCAATTTCTCCGGCACCGTCATGGTGAACCTGGTCGGCAGCTTCAACGTGGCCAAGGCCGGCGCCGCACTGATGCAACACAACGACGCAGGCGACGACGGCGAGCGCGGCGTGATCATCAACACCGCCAGCGTCGCCGCCTACGAGGGCCAGATCGGCCAGGCCGCCTACTCTGCCTCCAAGGGTGGCGTCGTGGGCATGACCTTGCCGATGGCGCGCGAACTGGCACGTTTCGGCATCCGTGTCGCCACCATCGCGCCCGGCATTTTCTGGACGCCGATGGTCGACGGCATGTCTGACGAGGTGCAGGCCTCGCTCGGCGCGTCGATCCCGTTCCCCGCCCGCCTGGGCCAACCCCACGAATTCGCCAGCACCGTGGCCTTCATCCTGGGCAATCGCTATATCAATGGCGAGACGATCAGGCTGGACGGGGCAGTGAGGTTGCAGCCCCGATAAGCGGGATTGGGGATTCGAGATTCGGGATTAGTAAAAGCCCGATCGCGTCCCGCCCCCGCTTTTTACCGAATCCCGAATCCCAACTCCCGAATCTCGGACAAAAATGAAAGCTTCCGATACCAAAAAAGGCAACGTCGTCGAGCACGAAGGCACCGTCTACCAGGTGCGCGACATCGAGCGCAGCTCGCCCAGCGCGCGGGGTGGCAATGTCACCTATCGCTTCACGCTGTACTCGATCCCGGGTGGGCGCAAGTACGACCTCAGCCTGCGCGCCGACGACGACATCAGGGAGATGGACCTGGTGCGCCGCGCGGCGAATTTCTCGTACATGGACGACGGCGCGTTCGTCTTCATGGACGCCGAGAATTACACCCAGTACCCGCTGTCACCCGAACTGGTCGGCGACAATGCCGGTTACATCGTCGAAGGCATCGAGGGCTACTACGTGCAGCTGATCGACGACGTGCCGGTGGGCCTGCAGGTGCCCAGCAGCGTGATCCTCACCGTGGTCGACACCGCCCCCGAAATGAAAGGCTCCAGCGCCACCAAGCGCAACAAACCGGCAAGCCTCTCGACCGGTATCGAGATCCAGGTGCCCGAATACATCGCCAACGGCGAGAAAGTCTGGGTAAACACCCTCACCGGCGAATTCGCTGGTAGAGCCTGACGCGGAATGCCCAAAGGCATTCCGCGTCAGGCGATGGCGAGGCAGGAGCCGAGCGGCAGCGCTCCACGGATGGCTGCTTGCCTCGGCCCGCTTCGCGTGGAGTAGGTAACACTCTGCGCCCCGGGACCTCCAGCCCCCCCGTCATTCCAGCGAAAGCTGGAATGACGAATCTGATGAGGTTGTTCGGCGTCCCATTGGGCGCATCAAACGAAGACGGGACGAAAGCCGGGCGCGACCCGCTCCGACCCGCGCCCCACACAACACCCAAAGCCTCACCACCCCTGCGCTACTCTCACCAGGTGTAAACCCGAACCGTAGCGCCAAGGAACACCATGTCCAGCAGTGCCTACTCGCTACGCGCCCACGCGATCGAGAGCCTGGTCCGCATCAAGCGACCCGACGTGCCGTGGCGAGTGGTTGTGCGCAATACCGCGGCGGTGGCCTTGCCGTTGGCGATCGGCCTGGGCACCGGCCACCCGCAGATGGGTCTGGGCGTGGCCGCTGGCGCGCTCAACACGATGTTCTCCGACCAGCCCGGCCCGTACCGCCAGCGCATGCGCCAGTTGCTGCTGGCGTCGTTGGCAGCCGGCACAGCCTCGTTGCTGGGGTTCCTGATCGGCGGCCATCTGCTGCCGATCCTGCTGGCCACGGCGGCGTTCGGCTTTTGTGGCGGGCTGCTGGTGGTGTTCGGCACCGATACCGCCCGGGTCGGCATGACCAGCATGATCCTGCTGGTGATCACGGCGGCCACGCCGATGCCACTGGCGCAGGCAGCAAGCGCATCGACGCTGATCGTTTGCGGCGGTCTGTTGCTGGCCCTGTTTTCGCTCGCCGCGTGGCCGTTGCAGCGCTACTGGCCCGAGCGCCAGATACTGGCCACCGTGTACACCGGCTTGGCCATGCAGGCCACACAGCCATCGCAGGACAACGCCGACGCTCCCGCACTGACCGACGCCATGACGACCCTGCAGCACACCTTGCTGGGCCGGCACCGCTCGCATGGCCGGGCGATGGAAGCGTTCGGCGTGCTGCTGGAACTGGCCGAGCGGATGCGGCTGGAATTCGTCGCCATGGGCGAACTGGACGCGGAAAACGACGTCTATCGCAAATTCCGCGAGCAGGCCGCCGAGGTGCTTTCCGGCATCGCCACCGCGCTGGAAGAAGGCGAAACACCCACCCAGGCCGCCCGCTCGCTGCAATGGCTGCAAGCGTGCGAGACCGAGATCGACGGCACCCAGCCCAGCGCCGGCATGAACCGGCACGTGCATGCGCTGACCGGCCAGCTGTCCGCCGCGGTGCGCAACGCCGACTGGGCCGGCAGCCGTGGCGAATTGCGTGCGCGGGCCGCGGAAACGCAGTTGCCCCAGGCGCTGCGCAGCAGCTCCACCGTGGCCACGTTGCGCGCCAACCTCACCGTGCACTCGGTGGCGTTCCGCCATGCCATACGCACGGCCGTCTGCCTCACGGCGGCACTGTGGCTCTCGCGCCTGCTGGATCTGCCGCATGGCTACTGGCTGCCGATGACGGCGGCGATCGTGCTGCGCCCGGACTTCGCCGCCACCTTCAACTTCGGCCTGCTGCGCATGCTGGGAACCGTGGCCGGCCTGGTGGTCACCACCGTCTTGCTGCATGTCACCCCCGACCAGCCGTGGGCGCATCTGCTGTTGCTGGCCATCCTGTGCATGATGTTCCGCTACCTGGCCAGCGCCCACTACGGCATCGCGGTGGCCGCGCTGACCGGCACGGTGGTGATCCTGCTGTCGTTCGATGGCGTCAATTCCGGCGTGGCGGTGATGGATCGCGTGATCAACACCACGCTGGGTTGCGGCATGGCCCTGTTCGCCTACGTCGCCTGGCCGACGTGGGAACGCGGCCGTGCACGCGCCGCCCTGGCCCGGATGCTGGAGGGCTACGCCGACTACCTGGCCGCGCTGGCGCAACCCGCGCAGCGCACGGCTCATCACGAAACCCGTACGGCGGCGCGAACCCGGCGCAGCAACGCGCAGGCATCCCTCGAACGCATGCGCGCCGAACCGGCCACGCCACCGGAGCTTCTGAAAGTGGCGCGCGCCCTGTTCGCCAATGGCAACCGGCTGGCCCGCACAGCGATGACACTGGAGGCCCTGATCGACGACAACGACGCCCTGCCCGAGCAAGTGGAGACGGGCAACTTCATCGAGCTGGTGGCGAACACGCTGCGCGAGATCGCCGATGCCCTGCGCGAACAACGCACGCCCACCGACCTGCCCGACTTGCGCGCCTTGCAGCAGACGCTGGTGGTATTGCTGCTGATGTCCGAAAACCGCGCCAGCGCCGACCTGCTGACCCGCATCAGCGATCGCCTGGTCGACAACGTGAACACGCTGGCCCACGTGGTGCAGCAGAGTGTCACCACTTCCGATGGCCAGCGCTTGCGCTCCCACCCGGGCAAACCCACCCAGGCAACCTGAGCCGCGGTGGGCAGCAAGGTCCGCGCGGCGCCGCTATCGCTCCAGCTCGCGCTGCAACCAGGCCCGCGCCACGCGCCACTCCCGCTGCACCGTGCTGGTGGAGATATCCAGCGCGGCGGCAATCTGCTCGCCGGTCATGCCCATGAAAAAGCGCATGGCCACGATGTTTGCCTGGCGCGGGTCCAGCGCAGCCAGCAGGTCGAGGCATTCGGCCAGCACGGCGTAGTCGACGTTGTCGGAAAGCTCGGCGGTGATCTCCAGCAACTGCATGCGACCGGCTTCCTGTGGCCGCTTGGCGGCCTTCCGCCGGCGTGCCGAATCCACCAGCACTTCACGCATGGCACGCGCGGCCACGCCCAGCAGATGGTGCCGATTGGCCCATTGGGGCGGCTCCGAACTACCGAAAACCTTCAGGTACGCCTCGTTGACCAGGGCCGTCGCACTGAGCGTGCGCTCCATCTGCTCGCGGTTGAGCTGGGCCTTGGCGATGCCGTGCAGCGCCGCATACATGTGGCGCAGCGCCTCGTTCAACGCCTGCGGGTTTCCCGACTGCGCGGAATGCAGCAAGCGTGTGACTTGGGCTTGATCGCTCATCGGATTCCGCCTCTCGCGCATGACGGCGGTTCGATGGCCGAAACCCCAACCTCACCCCGTCCAGATTGCCGCATGCAAGCCCTTATCGTAGCTGGAAAGCCGTTTGGCGTCTGGATCGATATCACTTTTTGGCGGCCTTTCGGCGCCATTCCGGCGGTGGCACGGTGCCGGATTGTGCGACCGCGGCACGACACCGCCGCGGCCCGGTTTTACACTGCCCGGATGCTGAAGATCGACAGCCATGCGCACATTCTCCCCCGTGACTGGCCGAATCTGGCGGCCAGATACGGCAACGACCGCTTTCCGGTGATGACCCACTCCGACGGGCGCCACCGCATCTACAAGGGCGGCCGTTTTTTCCGCGAAGTGTGGGACTCGGCCTTCGACCCGCAGCAGCGCATCGACGATTACGCCCGCTTCGGCGTGGACGTGCAGGTGATCTCCACCGTGCCGGTGCTGTTCTCCTATTGGGCGCCGGGCTACCAGGCGCTGGAACTGCATCGCCACCTCAACGACCACGCCGCCAGCCTGTGCCGCGACTACCCGCGCCATTACGCGGCGCTGGGCACGGTGCCGCTGCAGGCGCCGGAGCTGGCCATTGCCGAGCTTGAACGCTGCATCGACGAACTGGGACTGCAAGGCGTGCAGATCGGCTCCCACTGCGGGGAGTGGAACCTGGACGCGCCGGAGCTGTTCCCGTTCTTCGAGGCCGCCGCCGACCTGGGCGCCGCCGTGATGGTGCATCCGTGGGACATGATGGGCACCGCCACGATGCCCAAGTACTGGCTGCCCTGGCTGGTCGGCATGCCGGCCGAACAATCGCGCGCCGCCTGCTGCCTGGCGTTCGGCGGCGTGCTGGAGCGGCTGCCGAAACTGCGGGTGATGCTGGCCCATGGCGGCGGCAGTTTTCCGTACACGATCGGCCGCATCGAGCACGGCTTCCGCATGCGCCCGGACCTGGTGGCCACCGACAATCCGCGCAACCCGCGCGACTACCTGAAGCGTTTCTATTTCGACTCCTGCGTGCACGACGAGCGGGCCTTGCGATATCTGCTGGATGTGACCGGCGTCGAGCAGGTCATGCTCGGTACCGATTATCCTTTCCCGCTGGGCGAGCAGCAGCCCGGCAGCGGCATCGAGGAACTGGCACGGGGCGACGCCGATCGCGCCCGCTTGTTCCACGGCACCGCGCTGGAGTGGCTGGGCCTGCCCAAACACCGTTTCGCCCCTGACGCCCCACCATCGGAGCAAGCATGATCTTCCCGCGTACCGTTCTTATCGCCAGCACCATGCTGCTGGCCGCCAGCGTGCACGCCGCCGACGTGGGCATGGCCAATGGCCAGGTCCACTTCACCACCCCCAATGGCTGGCTGGACATCATGGAAACCGAGGGCGACCCCGAGGCGCGCGTCTTCCAGGTGCCCGACCCCTCGCCCACCGCGCAAAGCAGCCTGGCCCGCGTCACCGTGACGGTGAAGCAGACCGCCGACATCCCCGCCTTCCAGCAATACGTCGGCGAGGCCACCGCCAAGGCAGCGGCCCTGCCCGGCTACACGGCCACCGCCCACGGCGGCGCGAACAACACCTACACCTACACCGCGCAGGAAGCCGGGGCGCAGTTCAACTACAGCGAGCGCTACTGGTACAAGGGCAACCACTCGATCCAGCTGCGTTGCGTGCGGCCGCAGCAGAGCCAGGCCGGCGCCACCTGGGCAGCGGCATTCGACAAGGGCTGCGATGCGATCGCCGCGCAATTGAAGTAACCGCGAAACGCATCCGCCGCGAGGACAGTTCATCCATGCACGACTACCAAGCCAGCGCCGCCTGGGCGCAGGCCCGCGACGCCGCCGATCCCCTGCGCCACTTCCGCGACGAGTTCCTGATTCCGCCGCACGAGGACGGCAGCGGCCACGCCGTCGACTCCGTCTATTTCTGCGGCAATTCGCTGGGCTTGCAGCCGCGCGCCGTACGCGAGGCGGTCAACGCGGAGCTGGACTACTGGGGCGAACTGGGCGTGGAAGGCCACTTCAAGGGCCGCTTGCCGTGGATGGATTACCACGAGTTCCTGCGTGACGACCTCGCGGCCATCGTCGGCGCGCAACCGGACGAAGTGGTGGTGATGAACACGCTGGGCGTGAACCTGCACCTGATGATGGTCAGTTTCTATCGCCCGACACCTGCGCGCTCCGCGATCCTGATCGAGGCGGGCGCGTTCCCCACCGACCGCTATGCGGTGGAGTCGCAGATCCGCTTCCACGGTTTCGACCCCGCACGCGACCTGATCGAGATCGAGCCCGACGAACCCAACGGCACGCTGTCGCTGGCCGCGATCGAACAGGCCCTGGCCGAGCACGGCGCGCGCACGGCCCTGGTGATGCTGCCCGGCGTGCAGTACCGCAATGGGCAGGCGTTCGATCTGGCGGCGATCACCACGTTGGCGCATCGGCACGGCTGC
>DATJCF010000205.1:0-18541 GCA_035514935.1 Rhodanobacter sp.
CAGACGGCCATCCCTTCCTGCGCATGACCCGCACGCTGCAGCCAGGCATGGTGGTGACGATCGAACCGGGCCTGTACTTCATCGACATGCTGCTGGCCGAACTGCGCGACAAGCCGGTGGCGAAAGATGTCGACTGGAACAGGATCGAGGCCTTCAAACCCTACGGCGGCATCCGCATCGAGGACGACGTAGTGTGCACCGACGGCGCGCCAGAAAACCTCACCCGTGATGCCTGGGGGCGGGAATAGGGATTCGGGATTCGGGATTTGCAAAAGCCAAAGCGCGGCAGCCCGATGGCGACGCTCTTACCAATCCCGAATCCCAAATCCCAAATCCCGGCCTCAGTGATACCCCTCTCCCGCCCTTACCTTGCCGCGAAACACGCGGTACGAGTACGCGGTGTAGAACAGCACCACCGGGATCATGATCGCCGCGCCAACCAGCACGAAGCCCTGGCTGGAGGGCGGCGAGGCGGCGTCCCAGATGCTCATGGTCGGCGGCACGATGTTCGGCCACATGCCGACCACCAGGCCAAGGAACCCCAGCGCGAAGAAACCCAGCGCCAGCACGAACGGCGCCACCTCGCGATTGGCCAGCACGGCGCGCCACAGCCACACGGCCACCACCACGGTGAGGATCGGCAGCGGCGACAGGTACAGGAAGTTGGGCCAGGCGAACCAGCGGTCCATCAACCGTGAATCCAGGAACGGCAGCCACGCGCTGACCATGACCATGAACGCGATCACCGCCAGCATCAGCGGCCGGGTCAGGTCGCGCGCGATGCGTTGCGGGCGGCCCTCGGTCTTCAGCACCAGCCAGGTCGCGCCCAGCAGGCCGTAGCCGAACACCAGCGCCATGCCCGTGAGCACCGAGAACGGGCTGAACCAGGCGAACGCGCCGTGCAGGTACTTGCCGCCTTCCAGCGGCATGCCCTCGACGATGGCGCCGAGCATCAGGCCTTGCGCGAACGCGGCGATCACCGAACCCAGGTGGAATCCCACGCCCCAGATCCGCCGCGAACGATGCGCGCGAAAGCGGAATTCGAACGCCACGCCCCGGAAAATCAGCGCAATCAGCATCGCCAGCACCGGCAGGTACAGGCTGGACAGGATGACCGCATAGGCACGCGGAAACGCGGCCATCAACCCGGCGCCGCCCATCACCAGCCAGGTTTCGTTGCCGTCCCAGATCGGCGCGGCGGTGTTCATCATCAACTCCTGCTGCGCCTCGTCGTCGGCAAACGGCGTGAGGATGCCGATGCCGAGCACGAAGCCGTCCAGCAGCACGTACATCATGATCGCGAAGCCGATGATGAGAAACCAGACCACCGGCAATGTCGTGGAAAGTTCCATGCTCAACCCTCCCCTTCATCATCGATCGCCGCCAGTGGCCGCGCGGCAGTGGCGTTGAAGCCCACCCGTTCCGGCGCGGCGTCCGGCCCGGTACGCAGCACCTTGAACAGGTACCAGCTGCCGAAGCCGAACAGGATCATGTAGGTCACGAAGTAGACGATCAGCGAGGTCAGCACGCTGGACGCATGCACCGGGCTGGCCGCGTCGACCGTGCGCAGCACGCCGTAGACCACCCAGGGCTGGCGCCCAATCTCCGCGGTATACCAGCCGGCAAGCAGGGCGATGAAACCGGCCGGCATCATTCCCATCCAGCAACGCAGGTACCAGTGGCTGTCGAACAACCGCCGTCGCCACCACAGCAGCAGGCCGACCACTGCCAGCGCCAGCATCAGCAGACCCAGGCCCACCATGATGCGGAAGCTGAAAAATGGCGCTGCCACGGGTGGTCGGTCCTGCACCGGAAAATCCTTCAACCCCTTTACTTCCCCGCTCCAGCTGTGGGTGAGGATCAGGCTGCCCAGGTGCGGCACGTCGACGGCGTAATCGTTGCGCTCGGCCTTTTCGTCCGGCCACGCAAACAAGGTCAGCGGCACGCTTTTCTCGGTCGTCCAGCGCGCCTCGATCGCCGCCAGTTTGGCCGGCTGATACTCGCGTACCACCAGCCCCGACATGTCACCGACAAGGATCTGCAACGGGATCACGATCGCCACGAACACCAGCGCACAACGCAGCATCAACTGCGCCTTGTCCTGCCAGACGCCGCGCAGCAAGTACCAGGCCGACACGCCGCCGACGACCAGGCCCGTACTCAGGAAGCAGGCCAGCACCATGTGCACCAGCCGGGTCGGGAAGGACGGATTGAAGATCGCCGCCCACCAGTCGGTGGCCTCGATTATCCCATCGACCATCGTGTAACCCTGCGGCGTCTGCATCCAGCTGTTCGCCGAAAGGATCCAGAAGCTGGAGATCAGCGTGCCCAGCGCCACCATGCAGGTGGCGATGAAATGGGTGCGATGGCTGACCCGGTTCCAGCCGAACAGCATCACCCCGAGGAAGGTCGCCTCGAGGAAAAACGCGGTCATCACCTCGTAGTTGAGCAGCGGCCCGAGCACGTTGCCGGCCACCGTCGACAAACCGGCCCAGTTGGTGCCGAACTGGAAACTCATCACGATGCCGGAGACCACGCCCAGGCCGAACGATCCGGCGAACACCTTCATCCAGAAGAAATACAGGTCGCGCAACATCGCGCTGCGCTTGCGCAGCCAGAGCGCTTCGAGAAACACCAGCCAACTCGCCAGACCGATGGTGAATGCCGGAAACA
Organism: Rhodanobacter sp.; assembly: GCA_035514935.1. GTDB lineage: Bacteria > Pseudomonadota > Gammaproteobacteria > Xanthomonadales > Rhodanobacteraceae > Rhodanobacter. The sequence continues at coordinate 2,674 of DATJCF010000205.1, forward strand.
GGATGTGGAACGACATCACGAAACCAAACTGCAGGCGCGACAGGAACTCGGCAGTCAGCACGGTCATCTCCGGTGGTGCGGATCAGCGGACTATAGGCTTCGCGATGTGAAAGGCTCACCATCGCGACGATTCGCCACGCTCGTGATCTGCTCCCTTCTCCCTCTGGGAGAAGGTGGCCCGCAGGGCCGGATGAGAATTCGGCCGGAGCGGAATGCCTCGCTCCGGCCGAACCCTCTCCCCCAACCCCTCTCCCAAAGGGAGAGGGGCTTCATGCTCAGCGCATCGCCAGCAACGCCTCGATCTCTTCGGCTTCGCGCGGCAACGCGGCACTGAGTACCTCGTTGCCTTCCCGCGTCACCACCACGTCGTCCTCGATACGGATGCCGATGCCGCGCCAGCGCTCCGCCACCGAGAGGTCGTCGGGCGGCACATACAGGCCCGGCTCCACCGTCAGCACCATGCCCGGTTCCAGCAGGCGCGATTCGCCGCCGACGCGGTAATCGCCCACGTCGTGCACGTCCAGCCCCAGCCAATGGCCGGTTTTTGCCGGGAAAAAGCGCCGATAGCTGCCGTTGGCCACTGCCGCATCGGCATCGCCTTTCAGCAAACCCAGTCGACACAGACCCTCGGCCAATACCTGCACCGCCGCCGCATGTGCCGCATTGAATGGCTGGCCTGGCCGCACCGCGGTGATGGCCGCGTGTTGCGCCGCCAGCACCACGTCGTATAGCGCGCGTTGCGCAATGCTGTAGCGGCCATTCAGCGGAAACGTGCGGCTGATGTCGGACGCATAACCATCCATTTCGGCACCGGCATCGATCAGCAGAAGATCGCCGTCATGCAGCGCCGCGCGGTTGGCGCGGTAATGCATGACGCAGGCGTTGGCGCCGCTGGCGACGGTGGGCGCGAACGAGGCCACCGCGCCGTGACGGCGAATCGTCCGCAGCAGCTCGGCCTCCACCTCGTATTCGTGCGCGCCGCCGCGCGCCGCCCGCCAGGCCGCGCGATGCGCCTCGACCGCGATGGCGGCGGCGGCGCGCATCAATTTCAGTTCGCCGCGCGACTTGTACAGGCGCAGGTCGTGCAGCAGATGACCGAGCGCAGCGAATTCCTTGGGCACCACGCCACCGCCGCGCAACTGGCGCAGCCGGCGCATCCATCCCATCAGTTGTGCATCGAATTCCGGCTCGCGGCCGAAGTGGCAATACACGCGGGCGCGGCCTTCGATCATGCCGGGCAGGATGTCGTCGATGTCCTCGATCGGGAACGCGTCGTCCATGCCGTAATCGGCAACGGCGCGTTCGGTGCCCACCGATTCGCCGTGCCAGCGCTCGTGCTCCGGATCGCGTTCACGGCAGAACATCACCGCCTCGCCGTGCTGGCGACCCGGCAGCAGGGCCAGCACCGCGGCGGGTTCGGGCCAGCCGCACAGATAATGGAAATCGGAATCCTGCCGGTACGGCCAGGCCGCGTCGGCGTTGCGCATGCGCTCGGGCGCCGCCGAAAGCAACAGCACCGCGTCGTCGCCGGCCATGTCCATCAGTTGCCGGCGGCGACCGGCGAATTCGGCAGGGCCCAGCGCCAGCGACGCGTCGCGCCCGCTCGCGGCGATACCCGTGGGCGCAAGGTTCAATGCAGCGTGCCGCTGGCCGGATCGCTGCCGGCGGTGCATTCGGTGTGCAGCAGCATGGCGCCCACACGCACGAATTCCTGCACTTCGATCAGCGCATCCTCGTCTTCGTCCTCGTTCTGGAAATCGAAGGCCGAACCGGCAATCGTGCCCAGATCGCGCAGGATTTCCTGCGCCTCCTCCGACAGCTTGGCGTGGGCCGGCGCGCCGGCGAGGCCGAAGCCGCCCAGGAAGCCACGGCACCATTCCACCAGCGCCTCGGCGCGCTCGACCAGCGGACGGTCGTCTTCCGGCAGCAGTGGCTCGAAACCCAGTTCGGGATCGGCCAGTTCGGTTTCGCTCTGCCGCGCCAGTTGCCGCAGCAAGGCCACGTCGGTCGCTTCCGGCGTTTCCACCTCGGCCTCCAGGTGCAACGCGGCCAGTACCGACGTGCCGCGCAGCGAGCCGCCGCCGGCCAGGTAACCGCACAGCGAGCCGTGCAATTCACTGGCATCGGTGCCCAGTTGCAGGCGCATGATCACCGCGTCCAGTTGGTCATGACTGACCAGTTCGGTGTCTGCCATGGCGTACTCCTCTGAAGATTTGCCGGCCAGTTTAGTGCAGCCCGACGCGACCGCTTCATTCGCGCCTGCAGGTCGCTGACTTCGCATGGCGTACTGCTATAGTTTCATGCATGAATACGCCTGATGCCGTTCAGCATGAGATTGCCGCCCTGGCCCAGCAGCTCGATCGCCTGCTGGAAACCGTGCGGCGCCTGACCGAGGAAAACCGCAGCCTGCGCCACAGCCAGGAACAGCTGACCGGCGAGCGCGCGGGCCTGATGGCACGCAACGAACTGGCGCGCAGCCGGGTCGAGGCGATGATCCAGCGACTGAAATCCCTCGAGAGCAACGGTTGATGAACACGCCTGTCAGTGATCCGGTCGCGCTGCGGCTGATCGATCGAGAATTCCTGATCGCCTGCTCGCCGGAGGAGCGCGAAGGGCTGCTGGAAGCGGCGGTATTCCTCGACCGCAAGATGCGCGAACTGCGCGCCAACGCGCGAGCGCCCAGCTTCGAACGGCTGGCCGTGCTGGCTGCCATCAGCGTCACCCATGAGCTGATGGCCTTGCGCAAGCAGCATGAGACGCAGGAGCAGCGCCTCAGCGAAGGCCTGGCCACGCTGCGGCACAAGCTGGATGCGGCGTTCGAGGAAAACCTGGTCAAGCGCTGAACCGCCGGCGCGCTCTGCGCTCGCTTTCCGGCGACCAGCCTTCTAGAATCAACCCCGGCGTTTTCTGTGATGTGCGCCAGCACACTCTTACATTTGCCTTGTTCCTAAATACGGCCCCGGGTCGGCTTCACATCGGTTGTTGTGCATGTCCGCCACGTGCGGAAAGCCTCGAGACCATGTAGCCCTCCCACCTGATCCTCGTGGATCAAGGTCGTTTGGTGGGCAGCGGCATTGCGGTTGACGCCACCCCTTTCGCGCCCCGTTCGTCAGCCGACGAACGGGGCGCATTTCGATCGGAGACACGCGACCCGTGGACGCCCCCGCGCAACGCCGCGAACTTCGCCAGCAGTTGGCCGAGCGCCGCCGTGCACTCACGCCGCTGGAGCGCATTACCGCCGCGCAAGGCCTGCGGCGCACGCTCGAACAGCTGCCCGAATACTTCACCGATGCCCGCGTGGCCGGCTACTGGGCCAGCAATGGCGAGCTGCCGCTGAACGTGGTGATCCCGCCGCTGGCCGCGCGTGAGCAGCAATTCCTGCTGCCCGTGGTCGGCGCCGACCGGCAGTTGCGGTTCGCCCCATGGCAGGCCGGCGATGCGGTGCAGCCCAACCGCCACGGCATCCCCGAACCGGTGGCGCCGGCCACCTGGTTCGCGCCGTTCCAGCTCGACCTGGTGCTGGTACCGCTGCTGGGCTTCGACCGCCGCGGCCACCGGCTCGGCTACGGCGGCGGCTACTACGATCGCAGCTTCGCCTTCCTCAAGGACCAGATCCGGCCCACCGAACCGTTGCTGGTCGGCATCGGCTACGCGTTCCAGGAACTGGATGCGATCGACGCCGAACCGTGGGACGTCGCACTGGATTTCATCGCCACCGAGCGCGAGCTGATCGACTGCAATGGCGAACCCGACAGCAAGGTGAGCGCATGAATTACTGGTTGATGAAATCCGAGCCCGACGCGTTTTCCATCGACGACCTGAAGCGCAAGAAACAGGAAGCCTGGGACGGCGTGCGCAACTACCAGGCGCGCAACTTCATGCGCGACGGCATGCGCCCGGGCGACCGCGTGTTCTTCTACCACTCCAACTGCGCCGTACCCGGCATCGTCGGTATCGCCGAGGTGGCCACCGATGCCTACCCCGACCCCAGCCAGTTCGACCCGAAAAGCCACTACTTCGACCCCGCCAGCACCCGCGACAAGCCGCGCTGGATGCTGGTCGAGGTGAAGTTCGTGAAGAAGCTCAAGCGCACGATCAGCCTGGATGAACTGAAGAGCCAGGATGCATTGGCCGGGATGGCGCTGGTGCGCAAGGGCAACCGACTGTCGGTGATGCCGGTGGAAGCGGCCGACTGGAAATACATCCTCGCGATGGAATGAGAGGCCTGCGAATGCGGTGATACTCGCCGCGCCGCCGGCCCGTCGTCATAATGGGGCTTTCACCGAGACGACTTGCCCATGAGCAACGCCAACGAAAAGCGCCAAGCCGGTGAGGCCGCCATCCGCTACGTGGAGGACGGCGCCATCGTGGGCGTGGGCACCGGTTCGACCGTGGCGTTTTTCATCGACGCGCTGGCCGATCTGCGCGACCGCATCCAGGGCGCCGTCTCCAGCTCGGAACAATCCACGGCGCACCTGAATAAGCTGGGCATCCCCGTGCTCGACCTCAACGCCGCCGGCCCGCTGTCGCTGTACATCGACGGCGCCGACGAATGCGATCCGCACAAGCGGTTGATCAAGGGCGGCGGCGCCGCGTTGACGCGCGAGAAGATCATCGCGGCGGCGGCGCAGAAGTTCGTCTGCATCATCGATTCCAGCAAGCAGGTGGATTTGCTGGGCCGGTTCCCGCTGCCGATCGAGGTGATCCCGATGGCACGCAGCCTGGTTGGCCGCGAGATCGTGAAACTGGACGGCCAGCCGGTGTGGCGCGACGGCGTGGTCACCGACAACGGCAACTGGATCATCGACGTGCACGGCTGGCGCATCACCGACCCGGTCGAGCTGGAGGGCAAGCTCAACCAGCTGGCTGGCGTGGTTACGGTAGGGCTGTTCGCGCGACGTCCGGCGGACGTGGTGCTGGTGGGCGACCGGGAAATCTGAGATCGGGGCCGGCGGGATCAACGCCGATCCCGCCCCGCCATTCAGGCCGGCTTGCGCGATTTGCCGAAGCGGATGTGCCGCCCCTTGTCCTGCGCCTCGCGCAAGCGTCGTGCATGCGCTGAAAGGATGTCACCGCGGGTCAGGATGCCGACAAGTTTGTATGGCGCGTCCTGGCTGACGACAATCAGTCGACCGACCTGCTCCGCGACCATGTGATCGGCCGCCTCGCGCAACGAATGGCTTTCCTTCACCATCACCGGCGGGCGGGTGATCAACTCGCCGACGGTCAAGGTGTAATGCCATTGCGGATCGAGCAGCGAGCGGCGGGTCAGCACGCCCAGCACATGGCCGGCGTCGTCCACTACCGGAAAACCCTGGTGCTGCGCCTCGGGCACACCTTCGCCCAGCCAGCGTCGCACTTCGGCCAGGGTCTGCGTGCTGCGCAGGGAATACACATCGCGAGCGCAAGCCGTGCCCACGGCGACCTGATCCAGGTAATCGGCCGCATATTCCGAGGGAACGCGGACGCCGCGGCGGGCGATCTTCTCGGTCATGATGGTGTTGCGCATCAGCAGTGCCGACACCAGATACGCCGCCGTGCAACCACCGAGCAATGGCAACAACACCGCCATCTGGCCCGTGGTTTCGAACGAGAACACCACTGCCGTCAGCAGCGCGCGCGAGGCGCCGGCGAAGATCGCGGCCATGCCGACCAGGCCGGCAATCCGCGGATCCACGCCCAGTTGCGGCGCCACCGCGACCATGCCGATGCCGATCAACGCGCCCAGCGCCCCGCCGATGGTGAACAACGGCGCCAGCGTGCCGCCGGAGGTGCCGCTGCCCAGAGCGATCGCCCAGGAGATGAATTTCATCATGCACAGGAATGCCAGCGCAGTGAGCGTGAAATGGCCGGTGATGATGCCCTCGATATTGGTGTAGCCCACGCCGAGGGTAAGCGGCGCGAAATAGCCCACCACGCCCACCGCCACGCCACCGATCGCCGGCCACCACATCCAGTGGATCGGCAACTTTTCGAACGCGTCCTCGACGCCGTACACCACATGCGTGACGCCGATGCTGATCAGGCCCAGCACCGCACCGACCACCACGTAGCACAGCAGCGCGCTGCTGCCAGGCGTCACCAGCGACGGCATCGCAAAGATCGGCGTGGATGAGCCCTGCAGCGCGTAATGCACCGCGGTGGCACTGACCGCCGCCAGCGCCACCGGGATCAGCGAGCGCGGACGCAGCTCGAACAACAACAATTCCACCGCCAGCACCACCGCGGCGATCGGTGAACCGAACACCGCGGCCATGCCCGCCGCCGCACCGGCCGCCAACAGCACCTTGCGCTCGCCACCAGTCACCTTCAGCAACTGGCCCACGAACGAACCCAGCGCGCCGCCGGTCGCGATGATCGGACCCTCGGCCCCAAACGGGCCACCGGTACCGATCGCGATAGCCGAGGAAATCGGTTTCAGGAAGGTGATCCGCGGCGGGATCTTCGACTCGTTCAGCAGTACCTGTTCCATCGCCTCGGGAATGCCGTGGCCGCGGATCGCACTGGAGCCCCAGCGCGCCATCGCACCGACCAGCAACCCGCCGACCACCGGCACCAGCACCACCCACCAGCCCAGCTGGTTGTCGGCGGGCGAACTGAACGCGGTGGAAAACGTGCCGTAGAACGCGAGATTGGTCACCAATCCGATCAGCGATTTCAGGATCATCGCGATCAGGGCAGCCGCCATGCCCAGCACGATCGCCACCGCCGTGATCCGCAGCACCCGTCGATCCACCAGCGTCGACCGCCGCGGCATGCGCGTGACATCCAGCGCCACACTCATTGCCGGCGCCAGCGGCAACGCATCGGTACTGCCTTCGGTGCGCACGCCGGGCTGACCCACCGGGGGGTTGGGATCTTTGGTCATGGGTTTGTCGCGGTGCAAAGGCGGAAATTCTACTCGGGTGGATTACAGAACCGAAGGGGTGAAGCAGGTTATTTTGCTGGGGCGCAGCATGTGTGTGGTGCGGGTTGGGAGGTATTCGGCAAGGTTCGTTGAAGGTCCGAAGACAAGCAGCCAGGGAAGCGGATTCCCGTCGTGCGGCGGCTTGGGAAGTTAAAATCGGCGCTGCCGATGGATCTGAAGGGCGAGGCACGGGCCGTGCCGTGTAACAAGGTTCGTCTTCTGTTACAGACAAAGCCCCCCCAGGAACGGAGTTCTGGTTTGCGTGGCGGCCCAGGATTGTTGGTCCCATCCATGGGACCAACCCCGCTTCGCGGGGCCAGCCTGCGGCTGTCCAAAATCGCTCCCGGCGATTTTGTCGAACGTGGTTGGCCTCCTGTTTCCCAGCCAAAACAAAAACCCCGCCACGAGGGCGGGGTTTTTGTTTTGGCTGGGAGACTAGGATTCGAACCTAGATAGACAGCGTCAGAGGCTGTCGTCCTACCGTTAGACGATCTCCCAATAACACGCGGCTCGGTGGGCTCTGACTGGTGGCACCGGACCGTGAAGCGTGGGCCTTTCGGCTTAGCGCTTCGAGAACTGGGTGGCGCGGCGGGCTTTGTGCAGGCCGACCTTCTTGCGTTCCACTTCGCGGGCATCGCGGGTCACGAAACCGGCTTTGCGCAGCGGCGACTTCAGGCTTTCATCGTACTCGATCAGGGCGCGGGCGATGCCCAGGCGGATCGCGCCGGCCTGGCCGGTGATGCCGCCACCAGCAACGGTGACCGTGATGTCGAACTTGCCGGTGTTCTCGGTCAGTTCGAGCGGCTGGCGCACGATCATGCACGAGGTTTCGCGACCGAAGAACTGCTCAAGCGCCTTGCCGTTGACGACGATGTCGCCCTTGCCCTTGCGCAGGAACACGCGGGCGGCGGAGGTCTTGCGGCGGCCGGTGCCGTAATTCTGCTGGATTGCCATATCGGTTCCTTAAATTTCCAGCGCCTGCGGCTGCTGTGCGGTGTGCGGATGCTCGGCGCCGCCATAGACCTTGAGCTTGCGATACATCTCGCGGCCCAGCGGGTTCTTCGGCAACATGCCCTTGACGGCGATCTCGATCACGCGCTCCGGGTAGGTCGCCAGCAGGTCTTTCAGGCTGGTGGTCTTCAGGTTGCCGACGTAACCGGTGAAGCGGTGGTACTTCTTGTCGTCCAGCTTGGCACCGGTGACGTGCACCTGCTGCGCGTTGATCACCACGATATAATCGCCGGTGTCGCAATGCGGGGTGTACTCCGGCTTGTGCTTGCCGCGCAGACGACGAGCGATTTCAGTCGACAGGCGACCGAGCGTCTTGCCCGCGGCATCAACCACGAACCAGTCGCGCTTGACGTTATCTGCATTGGCGCTAAACGTTTTCATTTCAAATACCTGGTATGCCGCCATGGAGGCGGTACGCGTCATCGGTGGATCAAAGGCGCGAGATGATAGCGGAGCCATCCCTCGTGGCGCAAGCCCACCGACCGGCGGGCTGTGAGCTGGCAATGATAGCATGATGGGCATGCCGCTTGAAAAGTCCCCCACTCCCGGTTCGGCCGGGCGCATCGTCGAACTGGCCGACCAATGCGTGCAGTGCGGCCTTTGCCTGCCGGTTTGCCCCACCTACCAGATGGACCGCAACGAGGCCGAATCGCCGCGTGGCCGCATCGCCATCGCCGCCGCGCTGGCGCGTGGCGAGGTCGAGCCCACGGCGGCGTTGCGCCTGCACCTGGATCACTGCCTGGGTTGCCTCGATTGCGAAAAGGTCTGCCCGGCCCACGTGCAATACGACGAGTTGCTGATCGAAACCCGCGCCCTGCTGGGTCCTTCCACACGGCGGCCGCGACGGTTGCTGAAGCTGCTCCAGCGCCCGGCGTGGATGCGCGCGCTGCGTCGCCTCGGCCACGTGCTGGCGATGGATCGCTGGAAAGGCTGGCTGGCGCGGCGCCTGCCGCGCGATTCGACCACGCGCGCCGCCTTGCTCATCTTGCCGACCGGTGCGGTCGCCGCGCCGATGGCTACGGAAACTGGCGAAGCCCGTTCGGGGACGCCGACGCTGGCGCTGTTCCCTGGTTGCGTGGCCAGCGTCGACGACGCCGAGGCGCAGGCCGCCGCCGTAGTCCTGTTGCGTGCGGCCGGCTTTCAAGTGACCGTGCTGCCGGCGTTCTGCTGCGGCGCGATGGATCTGCATGGCGGTGAGGCGCAGGCCGCGGAGAAGGCAGCGCAACGCATGCGCGAGGCATGGCAATCCAGCGGCGCCAGCGGGCTGGTTTCGGTGACGCCCGGCTGCCTCGGCAGCTTGCGTCGCGCCCTGCCCGGCGTGGCCGTGACCGACCCGTTCGAGCTGCTGGCTGCGCGCGCCGACACGCTGCGGTTTCGCCCGCTGGCGCGGCGGATCGCGCTGCATCTGCCGTGCACTCAGGTCAACGTGGCGCGCAGCGAATCGGCGATGCTGACCCTGCTGCGCCGGGTTCCGCTGCTCGACGTGCAGCCGCTGCCGCGCCCGCCGTACTGCTGCGGCGCGGCCGGTAGCCACATGCTGGAATTCCCCGCCCGCGCCGCCGAATTGCGCGACGGCACGCTGCGGCAAGTCGCCTTGCTGCAGCCGCAGGTTTTGCTGTCATCCAATATCGGCTGCCGCCTGCACCTGGCCGCCGGGGCCGATGGGCAGTGGCCGACGCAGCATCCGCTGACCCTGCTGGCGCAGCAGCTCGATACCGACCATCCCGCTACCGATACCCCGGATAATCCATCCCATGAACGTTCGCACCCTGAGCCCCTTCGATCGCCTGCTTGACCGTTGCGAGCGCGCGCTGGAAGCGATCGCCGGCATGCCCATGGCCGAGCGCCCGTCACCGGCCAGCGGCATCGCCGAAGCCGATCTCGATGACGCCGAGCGCCGCCACGCCGCCGGGCTGATGCGCGTCAACCATACCGGCGAGGTCTGCGCGCAGGCGCTGTATTTCGGCCAGGCCGCGCTGGCCCGTGACGCCGACAACCGCGCCCATCTGCTGCACGCGGCATCGGAGGAAACCGATCACCTGGCCTGGTGCGCGCAACGCCTGCAACAGCTGGACAGCCGCCCCAGCCTGCTCAATCCGCTGTGGTACGCGGGCAGCTACGCGATCGGCGCGGCGGCCGCCCTGGTCGGCGACCCGGTCAGCCTGGGCTTCGTGGTGGAGACCGAGCGTCAGGTGGAAGTGCACCTGGCCGAGCATCTGGAAAAGTTGCCTGCCGCGGACGAACGCTCGCGCGCAGTGCTGACCCAGATGCAGGCCGACGAAATCCGTCATGCCGACGCCGCGCAGCAACGCGGCGGCATCGCCCTGCCGTTCCCGCTGCCGCAACTCATGCACGCCAGTTCGATGGTGATGAAGACCGTGGCCTATCGCATCTGACTGGCGCCACATTCAGAGGCCATGGCCCCGAATGTGGAACTGTCTGCGGCGCGCGTCAGCCCGCCTTCGCCACGGCATCCAGCTCAAGTCGCACCTCGTCCGACAACACCTGATCGGCCGCCGCCAGGTTCTCGCGCAGATGATCGACCGATGACGTGCCGGGGATCAGCAGGATGTTCGGCGAACGTTGCAGCAGCCACGCCAGTGCCACCTGCATCGGTGTGGCGCCCAAACGCGCGGCCACGGCGGACAGAGTCGACGATTGCAGCGGACTGAACCCGCCCAGCGGGAAAAACGGCACGTAGGCGATGCCGTCGCGGGCCAGGTCGTCGATCAGGGTGTCGTCGTCACGGTGCACGAGGTTGTAGAGGTTCTGCACGCAGACGATCTTGCAGATGCCGCGGCCCTCCGCGACCTGCGTGGGCGTGACGTTGCTCAGGCCGACATGGCGCACCAGGCCCTGCCGTTGCAGGTCGGCGAGCACCGAGAGCGGCTCCGCGATCGAGCCTTCGGCCGGCCCATGCGCGTCGAACATGATGCGCAGGTTGACCACGTCCAGCGCATCCAGATCCAGGTTGCGCAGGTTGTCGTGCACGGCGGCCGTCAGCTCCTCGCGCGAGAACGCGGGCAACCAGCCACCCTTGTCATCGCGCCGCGCGCCGATCTTGGTGACGATGACCAGATCGTCCCGATACGGATGCAGGGCGTCGCGGATCAGCCGGTTGGTGACGTGCGGGCCGTAGAAATCGCTGGTGTCGATATGGTCGACACCGCTTTCGACCGCGGCACGCAGCACGGCCAGCGCCGCGTCGCGATCGCGGGGTGGGCCGAACACGCCGGGGCCAGCCAACTGCATCGCACCGTAACCCAGCCGATGGACGCGACGGTCGCCGAGCGGGAAGGTGCCGGACTTCGTGATGTGGGACATGGCCAATCTCCTGTCAGGGGGGAATCCAAGCGTAGGGCCTGCCCGATAGCACGATAAGCGGTGACAATCCGCACAACTTGTGCTGTTTTCCGCACAATGCAAATCCGCTGGAGCGTGCGATGAAACCCAACCTGGCCGATCTGAACGCGTTCGTGACCGTGGCAACCGCCGGCGGTTTCCGTGAAGGGGCGCGCCTCAGCGGTGGCAGCGCGTCCATGCTCAGCGAGGCGGTGCGCCGGCTCGAAACGCAGCTCGGCGTGCGCCTGCTCCATCGCACCACGCGCAGTGTGGCGCCGACCGAAGCCGGCAAGGGTTTGCTGGAGCGGCTGCGCCCGGCCCTGGCCGAGGTGGAAGGCGCGCTGGACGTGGTCAACCGCTTTCGCGAGCGCCCCGCGGGCACCTTGCGGCTCAACGTGCCGATGAGTGCCTCGCGGCTGGTGTTGCCCGCCATCGTGCCGCCGTTCTTGGCGGCCTATCCCGAGATCCGCCTGGAAGTGCTCACCGACGAGAGCTTCGTCGACGTGCTGGCCGCCGGTTGCGATGCGGGTATCCGCTATGACGAACGGCTGGAGCAGGACATGATCGCGGTGCCGATCGGGCCTCGCGTGCAACGCTTCGCCACGGCGGCGGCGCCGGCCTACCTGGACCGCCACGGCCGCCCACAGCATCCCCGCGATCTGCTCGCCCACGCCTGCCTGCGCGGCCGCTTCGCCAGCGGCAACATGCCCGCCTGGGAGTTCGAGAAGGACGGCGAAACCGTGCTGGTGGAACCGACCGGGCCGCTGGTGGTGCGCATGGGCGGCGCCTCCGACCTGGCCGTCGACGCGGCGGTCGCCGGCTGCGGCATCGTGGCCATGTTCGAGGACTGGATCCGCCCGCAACTGGACAGCGGCGTGCTGGAAGCGGTGCTGGAACCGTGGTGGCTGTCCTTCCCCGGCCCCTTTCTCTACTACCCCGGACGGCGGCTGGTACCGGCACCGCTGCGCGCCTTCATCGATTTCATCAAGGCGAACGGCTGACATGAAAAAAACCCCACTTTCGTGGGGTTTTTCGTCACGACGTGCGGACAGTGCGGATCACTTGCCGCCCTTGTCGGTCGAGAAGCGGTAGACCATGCGGTTTTCATACACCTGTCCCGGCTTCAACACGGCCGAGCCGAACTCCGGATGATTCGGCGTATCCGGGAACAGCTGCGGCTCCAGCACGAAGGCGTCGCCCTGGCGATACGTGTGCCCGGATTTGCCCACCGTGGTGCCATCGAGGAAGTTGCCGGAATAGAACTGCAGGCCAGGCTGATCCGAATACAGCCGCAGCACGCGTCCGCTGTCGGGCGATTCCACCTGCGCCACCAGCCGCGGCTTGGCGCTCTTCGCGCGGCTGATCACCCAGTTCATGTCGTAACCCTTGCCGGTCATCAACTGGTGTGAATGGCCATCGCGGACGTCCTTGCCAATCGCCTTGGGCTGGCGGAAATCGTAAGGCGTGCCGGCCACGGCAAGGAAGGCGCCGGTCGGGATCAAGATGTCGTCCACCGGCGTGATTTCGTCCGCCGGGATCATCAGCCGTTGATCCATCGCCGTACCCGAACCCTCGCCGTTGAGGTTCCAGTAGGTGTGGTTGGACAGGTTGACGATGGTCGTCTTGTCCGTGGTGGCGCGGTGGTCGATGGTCAGCTGATTGTCTTCGCCCAGCGAGTACGTGACCGTGAGGGTCAGGCGGCCGGGATAGCCCTGGTCGCCGTCGGGGCTGACGTCGCTCAGCGTGACGCTGGCCGTGGGGCCCTGCTTCACGGAGGTGACTTTCCACAGCCGCGTGTCGAGACCGCCGGTTCCCCCGTGCAGGGAGTTGGGGCCATCGTTGAGGGTGAGCTGGTGGTGCACGCCTTCAAGCGCGAACTGACCCTTGTCGATGCGGTTGGCGAAGCGGCCAACGGTGGCGCCGAAGAACTGGCGTTTGGACAGATAGCCGTCCATCGTGTTGTAGCCCAGTGCCACATCCGCCAGCTTCCCGTTGCGGTCGGGTGTGATGAGCGACTGCACCCGCGCGCCGTACGCGATCACCGTGACGCTGGTGCCGTGCTCGTTCTGCAGCTTGACCGCCTCGACCGTGCGGCCGTCGGGCAACGAACCAAAACTGGAACGCGTGGCGGACGTGGCCAACGCGGCGCTCGGCAGCAACAACGCGCAGGCGAGGCTCAGCATCAGGTGGCGATGGGGATTCTTCACGGACAGGCTCCTCGCAGTGGAATGGAACGGCATCGTGCGTGCCTCGCGAGCCGACTGGCCGCGAGGCGCACGCCGTCAGATGCCGATATCGCGCAGGCGTACACCGGACATCAACTTGCGTTCGATGTTCTCCAGGGTCACGCCCTTGGTCTCCGGCAGCAGTTGCCAGACCAGGCCGATGAACAGGAAGTTGAGCACCGCATAGAGGGCGAACGTCGGCCCGGTACCCAGCGCCGTCAGCAGCGACAGGAAGGTGGCGCCGACGACGAAGTTGCTCACCCAGTTGGTCACCGTCGAGCAGGACACACCGAAGTCGCGACCGTTCAGCGGCTGGATCTCCGAGCACAGGATCCACACCACCGGCGCGGCGGACATCGCATAGGCGATCACGAACGCAACCAGCAGCGCGATGGCGATGGCGGCGGAATGCCCGGACCCCAGCCCCACATGGAACAGTGCCGCCATGCCCAGCATGCACAGCCCCATGACCGAGTAGCCGATGTACAGCAGTGGCTTGCGGCCCAGGCGATCGACCTGATTGATGGCGATGAAGGTGGCCAGCACCATCAGCGCGCCGATGGCGACCGTGCCCCACATGCGGTTGGCCCCGGTGGCGATACCTGCCAGGCCCAGGATCTTCGGCGCGTAATACAGGATCACGTTGGCGCCGGTGAATTGCTGCATGAACTGAAGCAGCATGCCCAGGAAGGTGGAGCGGCGGAAATTCGGATTCGTGCGGAACAACTTGAAGCCGTTGCCCTCCACCTGCAGGCTCACGCGGATGGCCGCCATTTCCGCCTCCGCGACGCTGAGATCGTTTTCCCTCAGTTTCAGCAGGACGGCACGCGCCTCGTCATCCCGCTTCTTGGACATCAACCAGCGCGGGCTGGTGGGCAGGAAAAACATCGTGACCACCAGGATGGCGGCCAGCGGCGCCATCGACCCCAGCATCAGGCGCCAGTTGCCGGAGTAGCTGAGCCCCGCGCCGATCAGGTAGGCGAGCAGGATGCCGATCATGATCGACAACTGGTAACTGGCGATCAGCGCGCCGCGATTGCGTTCGGGCGACATCTCCGACAGGTAGATCGGCGCGATATAGGACGAGATGCCCACCGCGATACCCAGCAGTCCGCGCATGACGATCAGCGTGGTCGCCGACATCGCCACGGCGCAACCGACCGCGCCCACCACGAAGATCACGCCGCTGATGAGCAGGGTGACCCGGCGCCCGTAACGGTGCGACAGCCAGCCGCCGCCGATCGCGCCGACCGCCGCGCCGGCCATCATCGCGGCGACGATCATTTCCTGGACAAGGTCGGAGGCGTGGAACGCTTCGGCGATCAGCGGCAACGCGCCCGAGATCACGCCGATGTCCATGCCGAACAGCAAGCCGGCAAGGGCGGCGATGGGCCCCACGATGTAGATGATGGGCAGTGGCTTCCTGCGCTGTCCCGCGGGTACATCGAGAGGCGTCACGGCGGTTGCCTCACTGTCGGACTGATACATTTTCTTCCCCTTCGAAACCGGTTATGTGGTGCTGTCGATACAGGTGCCGCCCCGCTCCCCGCGGGATGCACACGCAACTCCGATCTGCGGTATCAGGCCGCCATGCAGGCCGCCTTCACCGCCGTGTAGAACTCCGCCGCGTACCGTCCGTGTCCCTTGCGCCGTCTCTCGATCCCTTGCCGGCCATGAGGCGCCGGCATGTCTTCGTCGTGGCTGTCGCCACAGCCTACAGTGGCTGCACGCCACCGATCGAAAAGTCGTCCTCGACAACCTGCAACGTATTGCGCAGTGGCGCGCCCATCGCCGGCAGGTCGATCTCGAACTCGTCGCCCGGCTCCACCCGGATGCCATCGGCGAAGCTCAGCGTTGCCGTGCCCATGAAATGCAGATGGACATCGCCCGGGCGGCGGTGGGCGGCGTACTTGAAGTGATGGTATTCAAGATTGTCGAGCGTGTGGCACATGTTCGACTCGCCGGTGACGAAGGGCTTTTCCCAGATCACCTTGCCCTGGCGGCGGATGCGGCTCTGCCCGCGCAGGTCGTCCGGCAGTTCGCCGGTCCACAATTCCGGCCCCACCGCGCACTGGCGCAATTTCGAGTGGGCGAGATACAGATAATTCTGCCGCTCGGTCACGTGGTCGGAAAATTCGTTGCCCAGCGCGAAACCCAGGCGCCGCGGCGTGCCCGTGTCGTCGATGAGATAGATGCCGACCAGCTCCGGCTCCTCGCCACCATCCAGTGCGAAGCCGGGCGACGACAGCGCGGCGCCCGTGCCCACGACGATATGGCCGTTGCCCTTGTAGAACCACTCCGGCTGCACGCCGGGGCGACCGTCGGTCGGGCGGCCGCCCTCCAGGCCCCAACGGAACATGCGCATCGAATCGGTCAGCGTTTC
>DATJCF010000206.1:0-10815 GCA_035514935.1 Rhodanobacter sp.
GCGTCGTCCACCTGGTATTGCACGGTGAAATCGATGGTGATGATGTTTTCATCGCGGGTCAGCATGGCGACCTTGTCGGTCACCGAGCGGATGCGGGTGGCTTCGACCTTGGTGATCGTCTCTAACGGTATCGGCAGCTTCAGGTGGAAGCCCGGCGGCAACGTGCGCGAATACTGGCCAAAACGCAGTACCACGCCCGCTTCGCGCGCACCGACGATGGTGTAGCTGCTGAACAGCACGCTCAACACCAGCAAGGCCACGACGACGGTGATGATGCCGCCCGCGCCATTGCCGAACTTGCCGAAACGGCCCTTCAGCTGCTTGAGCAGGTCGTCCAGGTTCGGCGCGCCGCCCGAAGGCCGCTTGCGATTCCATGGATCGCCCTGCCCTTTGCCGGGTTCATTCCACGCCATGAGTCAGTCTCCTTGGGACCGCTGGAGGCCGGCAGCCACGGCCGGAGCACACGTTGAAGGGGGAAGCCACATGATGTCTGCCATAACGGTGGGGGCATGTGCCGACCCGGTCAGGCGGCAGCACAAACGCCGGACAGTTTAGCAGAGCCTGACGCATTGATCCGCTGCCCGCGACCGTCTCGACCGGGCCATGCCGGCGCCGCCAGGCGCCCTGGATGGAGAGCACGTTAGGACGCCGGGGCCAGCAGATCACGCAACATGCCAGCCTCGGTCGCATCGGCGCCCAGCGGTGCCAGTACGCTGCGGGGCGCATCGATTCGCAGGCGCCAGCCGTGCTCGTCGACCGTCTCCTCGGCGATCGCGCCGGAGGCCTTGAGCCGCGCATGCAGGCGACCGGCGGTCAGCGGCAGATGCAGCGACGACTGCACCCTGTCGCCACCCAGCAACTCGCCCAGCGCCTGGTGCAGCAGCTCCACCCCCACGCCGGTGGCGGCCGACAGCCACACCCGATACGGGCGCCCGTCGCCATCGCGGTCGATCCGCGGCTCAAGGCCGGCCAGGTCGATCTTGTTCATCACCTGCAACTGCGGCAGGTCGCCGGCGTCGATCTCCTGCAGCACCTTGTTGACTACCCGATACAGCTGATCGCGCTCGTCGTCGGCGGCATCGCTGACATGCAGCAGCAGATCGGCCTCGCGCGCCTCGGCCAGGGTGGCGCGGAACGCGGCCACCAGGTCATGCGGCAATTCGCGGATGAAACCGACCGTGTCGGCCAGCACGGCGGGGCCGCAGCTGAGGCCGTCGATCTTGCGCACGGTGGGGTCCAGCGTCGCGAACAACTGGTCGGCAGCGTAGACCTCGCCGGTGGTGAGCGCATTGAACAGGGTGGATTTGCCCGCGTTGGTGTAGCCCACCAGAGCGACGCGGGGCACCGTGTTGCGCAGCCGCGCGCGGCGCTGCTGGGTGCGCTGGGTCTGCACTTTCTCCAATCGCTTGCCGAGAATCTTCACCCGCTCGTTGAGCAGGCGACGGTCGGTTTCCAGCTGGGTTTCACCGGGGCCGCGGTTGCCGATGGCGCCGCCACGCTGCGCATCCAAATGGGTCCAGCCGCGCACCAGCCGGGTGGCGATGTGCTTGAGCTGGGCCAGCTCCACTTCCAGCTTGCCTTCGTGCGAGCGGGCGCGCTGGGCGAAGATGTCCAGGATCAGCCCGGCGCGGTCGACCACGCGCACCTTGAGCTGCTTTTCCAGGTTGCGCTCCTGCACCGGGGTGAGCTCGTGATCCACCAGCACCAGGTCGGCCTCCAGCGCGGCCACCGCCTCGGCCACTTCATCGGCCTTGCCGCTGCCGATGTAGAAACGCGGGTTGGGCGCCTCGACGCGGGCGGCAATGGCCGCCAGCACCTCGGCGCCGGCCGACTTGACCAGCTCGGCGAATTCCTCGGCACGGCGGGCGCTGTCGCCCTCACCGCGCGAATGCGGCATGACCAGTACGGCGCGGTCGCCTTTCTTCTGTCGATCAAACACGAATGGGGTAGGCCTTTGCGGAAACGAACCTACTTCATGCGGGCCGGTACCCCATCAATCAAGCGCCGGCGTCGGCCGGCGTGCCGGCGGCGGGCGCGGCGTCGTGGTCGGCATGGCCCTCGTGGTCATCCGCGCCACCGCTGATGCGCACGTTGCGGCTGGGCACCACAGTGGAGATGGCGTGTTTGTAGACCATCTGGCTTACCTGATTGCGCAGCAGCACCACGAACTGGTCGAACGATTCCACCGTACCCTGCAGCTTGATGCCGTTGACCAGGTAGATGGCCACCGGCACGCGTTCGCGCCGCAATGCATTGAGAAACGGATCCTGCAGCGATTGTCCCTTGGACATATTTTATTCCCCTGGCGGCGGACGGAACCGGAAAAAATGCGCCTGCGGCGTCCGGCCCAACTCCGGTGATGGTAACCGCTTTCAAATGCTTGATGAAAGGTGGTTTTCAACCTTCTGGCGCAAATGAGCAGGGGTTGGCAAAAGCACGTTCAGCGAGGTCCCGCGGCACCATCCAGCAGCAGTTGCACGGCGTCGGTCACGCGGGGCGTGCAGCCCGATTCGTCGGGATCGAAAAAACGCGCACCGAGGTCACTGCGCAGCCAGGTGATCTGCCGTTTCGCCAGCTGGCGGGTGGCGAAAATGGCCTGGTCGCGGAAGGTGGGCGCGTCGATCTTTCCTTCCAGGTACTGCCACGCCTGGCGGTAACCCACCGCGCGGATGGCGGGCAGGTCGGCATGCAGGTCGCCGCGCTCGCGCAGCGCGCGCACCTCGTCCAGAAAACCGTCCGCCAGCATGATGTCGAAACGCCGCGCGATGCGTTCATGCAGCACGCTGCGCTGGCGCGGCATCAGGGCCAGTTTCAGCACGCGCCAGGGGAAGGGCGCGTCGTGGCCGCGCTGATGCAACTCGGACAGCGGGCGGCCGCTGAGCTCGATCACCTCCAGCGCACGCTGCAACCGCTGCGCATCGTTGCTGCCGATGCGCGCGGCTGCGGCCGGATCGAGCTGCGCCAGCCGCGCATGCAGCGCGGGCCAGCCGAGTTGCTGCGCCTCGGCGGCGAGTCGCTGCCGGATCGACGCGTCGGCCTGTGGCAACGCCGACAGCCCCTGCTGCAAGGCCCGGAAATACAGACCGGTGCCGCCGACCAGCAGCGGCACCCTGCCCCGTGCGCTGATCGACCGCATCGCCACCAGCGCGTCGTCGCTGAAATCCGCCGCCGAATACGGCTGCGCCGGGTCGCGGATATCCACCAGCGCATGCGGGTAGCTCGCCAGCGTCGCCGCGTCGGGCTTGGCCGTGCCGATGTCCATGCCGCGATAGACCAGCGCGGAATCCACACTGACCAGATCCAGCGGAAACCGCTCGCTCAACTCACACGCCAGCGCGGTCTTGCCCGAAGCGGTGGGGCCCATCAGGAAGATGGCGAGGGGGCGCTGGTCGATGGGCATGATGGCCAATCAGCCAACCGTCGGCGGCGCGAAAACCGCGGCCACCTCGTCCGTATCCAGCGCCCGCCATTCGCCCAGCGGCAGCTCGCCCAGCGTCAACGCGCCGACCGCTACGCGCTGCAGGGTTTCCACGTGGTTGCCGGCGGCAGCGAACATGCGCCGCACCTGGTGGTAACGCCCCTCGGTGACGGTGAGCCGCGCATGGCGCGGGCCCAGCACCTGCAGCTGCGCCGGTGACAACGGCTCCTTTTCCGACTCCAGCATCAGGTTGCCGCTGGCGAACAGCGCGCCTTCGTCACCGCGCAGATCCTGCGCCAGCGTGGCCTCGTACACCTTGGCCACGTGTGCCTTGGGCGAAATGATCCGGTGCAGCAGCGCGCCATCGTCGGTAAACAGCAGCAGGCCAGTGGTGTCGCGATCGAGCCGGCCCACGCTGGACAACGCGGGCGTGCGCACGTTGAACCGCGGCGGCAGCAGGTCGTACACCACCCGGCCCGGGTCCTTGCGCGAACAGGTGACACCCAGCGGCTTGTTGAGCATCAGCACCAGGCCGGGTGGCGGATCGAGCAGTTCGTCATCGACGCGGATGTTTTCGTGTGGCACCACGTCGTCGGCGTACAACACCTCGCCATCGGCATCGGTGATGCGCCCGGCGCGAAACAGCTGGGTGACATCCTTGCGGCTGCCGTAGCCCAGGTTGGCGATCAGCTTGACCAGTTTCATGGACGCACTCCGTTCGCTTCGATCACCTTGAAACCGTCCTGCGTGGTCACCGTGGTGACGTGGTGGAAACGCGCGGCCAGGATGGCCTCATACGGCAGGTGCCGGTTCGCCACCAGCCAGAGCCGGCCATCCGGCCCCAGCGCGTCGGCCGCGCTGGTGATGAACGCGCGGCCCAGTTCGGGCAGGTCGGCACGGCCCTGGTGAAACGGCGGATTGCTGACGATGGCGTCGTAGCGCCGCGGCAAACCGCGGGTGACGTCGTGCCAATGCACCGCCACTTCCACGTCACGGCCACCGGCCTGCTGCGCACGCGCCAGGTTGATCCGCGCCGGTTCCAGCGCCCGCGCCTCGGCTTCGTACAGATCAATCGATGACACCTGCGGACAGCGGGCGATGATCTGTGTGGCCAGATAACCATAGCCGGCGCCCAGATCGGCCACCTGCCCGCTCAGATCGGCCGGCAGGTGCGCGGCCAGCAAGGCGGAAGCGGGATCGATCCGGTTCCAGGCAAACAAGCCGGGCCGGCTGACAAAGCCATCGCCGGTTTTGCGCGGTGCATCCAGCGCCAGCCATTGCGCCAGCAGATCGCGATCGACGTTGTCCGCCGCAGGCGTGGTCCAGAACACGCGGCATTTGTGCTTGGACAGATGCTGCACGGCACCGGCCAGCTTCACCAGGTCGGCCTCGCCGGACTTCGCACCTTCCGTATTGGGCATGCTGACCAGCACCGTGCCACCCGGCGCCGTGTGTTGCAGCGCGCGGGCGAACAGCGCGCGCGCCTCGTCGCGCTGGCGCGGCGGCAGGATCACTACCAGCGGGAAAAGCTCGCCCCCGGATGCTTCGCCCACGTGCAGGCCGCAGCGACTCAGTTCATCGGCGAACGGCATGAAGCTTTGTTCGCACAGCCAGGATGATTGCGCCATCTCGCGCAGGCGCACGCCGGCGCGGGCACGCAGGAACAGCACGCGGCCATCCGGCGGCAGGCGCAGGTGTCCCGACTCGAAGGGAACGAACAACGCGGCCAGCGCCGTGTCCGGCGAGGCAGCAGAGAAACCGGCAACCATCACGTGGGGCTTCGCAATACGGGCGGGCGCGTAGTGTAAAGGCAACGCTGATCAAGTATCGCCGCCGTCATCGCCTCATCATTTCAGATTCAATAGCTTGAGGCCCACCCTCTCTGTCCGCATGACTTCGGTCCGTCGCCTCGACAGACGGCCAGCCTGCCTTCGCCGACGGCCCTTTGGCCTGCGAACAGAGAGGGCGGGTGACGGCGGTGATACTTGATCGGCGTCGCCTTAAGCCGGCGTCGCGTTACATCACCCGCGTGGTCAGCGGTGCAGCCGCCGATCACGGTGCGGGACCGGCGGTTGCGGCAGGCAGTTCGTCGATCATCTGCGCCGCCAGCGGCTGGTAGCCACCATCGAAGTGATGGCCGCCGGGCTTGGCGTGGACGATGATCCACGCGGGCAGACCCGGCTCGGCGCAGACGCTGTCATCGCGCTCGCCCAGACCGTAATAGCAGACCACCGGCGGCTGACCCCGAAGCGCGAGCAGCGGTGGGCGCGCGTCGTAGTGCTGAACGGGATTGACGCGCTGCAGGAAGGTCTTGATGTGCTCCTTCCACCAGCCCTGGCTCGACATGTAGCCCTCGAGCTCAATCTCGAAATTCAGGTTCCTGCTGGCGGAGAGCAGCACCAGTTGGGTCACTCGCGCGCGATTGGCCGGGCTCAACCTGGACACGATGGTGGGCAGCACGTCGGCGCCGAACGAAAAGCCCACCAGCCATACCCGCCGTTTGCCCCATTGGGCGACGTACTTCGTCATCAATGCATCGAGCTGGGCCGCCGACTCTTCGGCACTGCGGTTGCGCCAGTAGTACTTGAACGTGTTGACGCCCAGCACCGGAATGCCACGTACGCTGAAAGCATCGCCGAGCTGTTTGTCCAGATCGGCCCAGCCGCCATCGCCGGAGTAGATGATGGCCAGCACGTCGCTTTTGCCTGCCGGCGCCACGGCGCCGGACGCCGCCGGCAGCACTACCGTGGCGTGTTCCAGGCTCACGCGCGACCACGGGCTCCAGAGCACCAGCGCACCCGCCAGGCACGCAACCACCACGGCCAGCAGGATCGATCGCGCGCGCTTCATCGACGCACCACGCCGGACAAGCCGCCGGAAATCAGGCTGGCCACGTTGGCCAGGATCAACGGCAAGGCAATGCCGCGAGGCACCGCCATGTAGCGCGACTCCCATTCCGGATCGAACTTGTTCTTGTAGCGCTGCAGGCCACGGAAATTGTAGAAACGCTCGCCACGACCGAACACCATCGCGCCGAAACGGTTCCACAGCGGCGACTGCCGGCGGCTGTGCAGACCCGCCAGCGGTGCCATGCCGAGGTTGAACCACTGGTAGCCCTGCTCGCGCGCCCACTGCATCAGTTCCACGAACAGGTAATCCATGATGCCGACCGGTCCATCCGGCAAATGCCGCATCAGGTCGACCGAGGCTTCCTCCCGCGTATCGCCCAGGAACAGGTTGGCAAACGCCACCAGTTGATCGCCCTGCCATACCAGCGCCATCGGCGTGCGCACCAGATAGGCCGGATCGAAAGCACCCAGCGAAAAGCGCTTCTCGCGCACGTGCTTGTCGCGCAGCCAGGCGTCGGAAACTTCCCGCAGGCGCGGCAGCAGCGGCGCCACCGCCTCGGCCGGCACCACCTCCAGCCGCAGGCCCTCGCGCGACAGCCGGTTCACCGTATTGCGCAACACCTTGCGCGATTTGCCGTCGAGGTTGAACGTCGCCAGCCGCACGCGCGCCTCCTCGCCAACCTTCAGCAAGGTCAGCCCCACTTCCAGGTACAGGTCGAGATCCGCCGGGCTGACCTGGTAGAACACCGGCCATCCACCGGCGTGCTCGCACTGCTCCATGAACGTCCACACCAGTTCGCGGCGGGCTTCCTCGTCGACGCCCACCGGGTCGCCCATCGTCACCCAGCTGCGGCCCTCGATGTCGTACATCACGAAAGCCTTTTGCTGCTCGTCGAACAGCAGCGCCTTGTCGCCCATCAAGGCCAGGTGCGCCTGCGCCGAAGCAGCGCGCTTGATCAGCGGCAAGGCCCGGGCAAGCTCGGCGTCGCTCGGTGGTTTGCAATGCAGGCGAACCGGCCGGATCAGGCTGCCCAGCGCAAACAGCAGGCCGGCTGCCGCCGCTCCCACCAGGGCACGCAAGGCGCGCGGCGCTCCACCCTGGTGAAAACTGAATTCCCACCACAGGTCCGCGCTGTAATCGACGTGCTTGTAGCTGAACATCACCAGCCAGATGGCGCAGACGAACACCGCCACGATCGCCGCGATCCAGCCCAGCGAAAACGTGGTGTTGAACAGCGACGCCCGTCGATAGAACAACCGATGGGCCGGCGCCAGCGCCATCGCCAACAGCGTCAGCAAGGCCGCCTCCTCGTAATCGATGCCCTTGAGCAGCGAGAACGCGGCGCCGGCCAGCAGCAGAATCAGGGTCAGCACGTACGCCGCGTCCAGGCGTCGCTGCAGGCCGCGGGCAAGAATCAGCAACAGCATGCCGATCACGCTGGCCAGCAGGTGCGACACCTCCAGCACCGACAGCGGCAACACCTCGCTCAATATCGCCATGCGCAACGGCAGCGCCCTCGTTGCGCCGGAAAACAGCAGCACCGCACCGGACACCAGGGTCAGCCCGGCGAAAAACGAAGGGAGCAAACCGGTGAACCACGGTGACAGCAACGATTTTCGGCGCAAACCCCACGCCTCCCACTGCAATACCAGCACCGTCGCCACACACAATGG
This sequence comes from Rhodanobacter sp., assembly GCA_035514935.1. GTDB lineage: Bacteria > Pseudomonadota > Gammaproteobacteria > Xanthomonadales > Rhodanobacteraceae > Rhodanobacter. The sequence goes on from DATJCF010000206.1 coordinate 7,942, forward strand.
CAGCAGGTAATAGATGACGCGAAACGCCGCCAGCGCGCCGAGGATCGGGGCGGTCAAGGCACCGTTGCCGGTCGCGCCGAAGCCGGCGAGCATCACCGCTTCGAACACGCCCAGCCCGCCCGGCACGTGGCTGACCAGACCGATGATCTGGGCAATCACGAAGATCGCCAGGAAGTGCCCGAAGCCGTTGTTGAGCTGCTCGGGCATCAGCACATAGAGCACGCCGGCGGCCAGGCCCCAATCAAGCGCACCCACCACCACCTGCCGCAGCGCCGCACCGAACGGCGGCAAGCCGATGCGCCAGCGCCATACCTTCAGCGGCCGCCGCCACACACTGCCCGCCACCAGCCAGGCCAGCGGCGGCAATGCCAGCAAGCCACCCAGGTAGAGGCTGAAGGTGGCCAGCGGAAGGTCCGGCGGAAGCGGCACGCACAGCAGGGTCACGCCGGTCACCGCCAGCAGGCCCAGCCAGAAACTGCCGGTGCAATACAGCACCACCCGCGCGATCTCGGCCGTGCCCAGACCGTGCTGGATGTAGAAGCGATAGCGGATCGACCCGGATACCAGCAACGACATGCCCACCGCATTGCTGAACGCGTAGCTGAGGAACGAAATCAGCCCGACCTTGCGCCACGGCAACGACCTGCCGATGGAAGCCAGCGCAAAACGGTCGTACAGGGTCATCACCCCGTAACCGGCTACGGTCAGCCATACCGCCAGCAGCAGGCGGCCGTGCGACAGGCTGTGCACGTAGCTGCGCACCTGGTGGTAATTCGCTTCACGGGCCAGCGAGTGCAGCGCCCACAAGGCGAGGCACAGCAGGGTCACCGACAGCAGCGGCCCGCCGAACCGACGCAGCAACGGCAGCATGTGCCGAGCCGGCACATGGATCGATCCGGGTTCCGGGGGCCGCTCGACTTCTTGCTGTTCCACGCGATGACGACTCCCCTGTCAGCGCGCTAGTGTAGGGCGTCAATCACTCCGCGACGACGTGCTGCGTCGGCCCCTTCAGGCGACGGCTCGTCCCAGCCGCGCCACCCAGCGGTACAGCGCCGCGTTGACCAGCACGAAGGCGATGCCGCCGATCCAGATCGCGGCGGTGCCGAACTGGTCGCCCACCAGCGCCAGCGGCGTGCTCCTGCCGGAGAACACCACGATCGCGGCGATCACCACGCCGATGATGCTTTCGCCCACGATCATGCCCGAGGCCAGCAGCACACCCAACTGTTTCGTGCCCTCGGGGTTGGCGCCGCGCTCGGCTCGCTTGTCGAAGTACCAGCCCACGATGGCGCCGACCACGATCATCAACGTGGTCGAGCTGGGCAGATAGATGCCCAGACCTACAGCCAGTGGTGGCAGCCTCGCGCCACGCGTGGTGCGGCCAAGCATTTCGTCCAGCACGATCAGCGCCACGCCGATGGCGCCGCCAAGGACGATCAGGCTCCAGTCGATGTTGCCCTGGATCACGCCCTGCGCCAGCGCCGAGATCAACCCGGCCTGTGGTGCAGCCAGCGCCCGCGTGGGGTCCACGCCGGGCATGCCGGCAAAGCCGTAGGCCTCGTTCAACAGATCGAGCACCGGCGGGATCACCGCCGCGCCCACCAGCACGCCCACCACCAATGCCACCTGCTGTTTCCACGGCGTGGCGTCGACCAATTGGCCGGTTTTCAGGTCTTGCAGATTGTTGTTGGCGATGGTGGCCACCGCGAATACCACCGACGTGGCAAACAGCGCGAACGCCACCATGCCCTTGCCGGCGTCGCCGGTTTGCGCCTGCACGCCCAGCATCAGCAGCAGCGCGGCGATGATCACCACCAGGATACCCACGCCCGACAGCGGACTGTTGGACGAGCCGATCAGCCCCGCCATGTAGCCGCACACCGCCGAGACCAGAAAGCCCATCACCACCACGAAAAGCAGGCCGCCGATCACCAGCAGCCACAGATGCTCGCCCAGCCCCGTGGCGAGGCTGAAGTCACCCAGCAACCAGGCGATCGGCAGCAGGCAAGCCACGCTGATCAGACCGACCAGGCCGATCGGCATGTCATGTTCGGTGCGCGGCAAGGTGGCGCCCTGGCCCGCTTTGCGCGCCCGCGACGAGGCCATCGCCGAGGTCAGCCCGCTGATCACCGGCTTCACCAGTTTGGCCAGCGTGTAGACGGCCGCCACGCCGATCGTGCCGGCGCCGATGAAACGCACCTTGGCGCTCCACGCGGCCTGCGCCGCGTCGGCCGCGGCACCGGCGGTCGCCGCCAGCATCGTGTAATGCGGCACCGCCCAGCCCCACGCGATCACCGCACCCAGCAACATCGCCAGGCCCACCCACAAACCCACCAGATGACCCACCGCCAGCAAGGCGAACGACAGCGCGAAGTCGTAGCCGGTGGCGCCGCCGCGATCGCCGAAGCGGAAATACTGCGCCACGTTGCCGGCGAAAACGCGGGTGGCGACCACCACCGCAAACACCGCCGACACGACGGTGCCGGCGGCCACGGCCAGCAAGCCCGCGCGGCTGCTTTCCTCGGACGAGGCAGCCGCATCGTCGCCACCGCCCACCTTCAGCACCTCGGCGCAGGCCACGCCTTCGGGATACGGCAGGTCGGAATCGGTCACCAGCGCGCGGCGCAGCGGGATCGTGTACATCACGCCCAGGACGCCGCCGGTGGCGCAGATGCCGAACGTGATCCAGAACGGAAACCCGTTCCACCAGCCGATCATCACCAGCCCGGGCAACACGAAGATGATCGCCGACAGCGTGCCCGCCGACGAGGCCACCGTCTGCACGATGTTGTTTTCCTGCATCGTGGAATTCTTGAACGCGCGCAGGATCGCCATCGAGATCACCGCCGCGGGAATCGAGGTGGCGAAGGTCAG
>DATJCF010000207.1:0-2047 GCA_035514935.1 Rhodanobacter sp.
TTGAAATGGCAATGAACTTCGAGCAGGCACGACTGAACATGGTCGAGAACCAGGTCCGCCCGTGGGAGGTGCTGGACGGCCGCGTGCTGGACGTCATCGGCCGCGTGCGGCGCGAGGATTTCGTGGCTGCCGAACACCGCCGGCTGGCGTTTGCCGACCTGTGCCTGCCGCTGGGCCATGGCGAAGTGATGATGAAACCCGTGGTCGAAGGCCGCGTACTGCAGGCGCTGGAATTGCTGCCCACCGACCACGTGCTGGAAATCGGCACCGGCTCGGGCTTTCTCACCGCCTGCCTGGCCGCGCTTTCGGCGCATGTCACCAGCGTGGACATCCATGCCGATTTCACCGCGGCCGCCACCCAGCGGCTGCAGGCGGCGAACGTGACCAACGTCAACCTGGCCACGGGTGAGGCCGTTGTCGACTGGCAGCCCGATGAGCAGTTCGACGCACTGGTCGTCACCGGTGCGGTCGCCACCATCCCGCCGCGCTGGCTGGGCTGGCTCAAGCCCGGCGGCCGGGCGGTGATCGTGCGCGGCAAGTCGCCGGTGCAACAAGTCGTATTGCTGACGCTCGAAGGCGAAGGTCGTTTCCGCGAGGAAACCCTGTTCGAGACCGACCTGCCCTACCTGAAGCACGCCGAGCCACTTCAACCTTTCGTTCTCTGAATTTCCGCCCCCGACTTCCCCTACGAGCTACGAGGCAACCCATGCGTTTGAAGCTGCTCACACTGGCCCTGGCGATGGCCGCCGTTTCACTGCCCAGTCATGGCGAAGACCTGCTGGACGCTTATCGTGAAGCCCGCGCCAACGACCCCGTGCTGATGCAGGCGGACGCCACGCGCTTGTCCATCGGCGAAAACGTTGACCAGGCGCGCGCACATTTGTTGCCGCAGATTTCCGCAGGGTTGTCGCTGCAGCAGACCAACGGCGGCAACCATGAGCTGGTGCGCGATCCCACCGATCCCACCCAGACCATCAACACCAGCGAGTTCGGCCACACCCGCACGCGCAGCGTGAACGCCCAGCTCAGCCAGACGGTGCTGGACTTCAGTGAATACGCCAACCTCAAGGCCGCGCACTCCGCCGCCCAGGCGCAGGACGAGCTGTACCAGTCCGCGCTGCAGCAGTTGTACGTGCGCGTCACCCAGGCCTATTTCGGCGTGCTCACCGGCGAGGATCAGCTGGCCTACGCCAAGGCCAACGAAGACGCCTACCGCCAGCAGTACGAGCAATCCAACCAGCGCTTCAAGGTCGGCCTTTCGGCGATCACCGACGTGTACCAGGCCAAGTCGTACTACGAGGCGGCCAAGGCCAACACGATCGCCACGGAAAACGCGCTCAACGATGCCCGCGAGGCGCTGACCGAGATCACCGGCAAGCCCACCGGCGAGCTGAAGAAGCTGCGCGAAGACCTGCCGATGCAGCCGCCCACCCCGAACGACCCGGATACCTGGGTCAAACAGGCACTGGAGACCAACCCCGACCTGCTGGCCCAGCGCAGCAACGTGGAAACCACCGAGCACAACATCAGCGCGGCGCGTGCCGGCCACCTGCCCACCATCACTGCCAACGTCAGCTACGGCAAGAACACCAGCTGGTACCAGAATATCGGCAGTGGTCGCCAGGACAACCGCGGCGCCACCACCATCGGGCTGACCTTGAACGTGCCGATCTTCTCCGGCGGCGCCACCCAGTCGCGGGTGCGGCAGTCCATCTACCAGCGTGACTCGGCCCAGGACGCGCTCGAGTCGCAGCGCCGCCAGGTGGTGCGCACCACGCTCAACAACTACCGCTCGGTGATCGCCGGCATTTCGCAGGTCGAGTCGACCCGCGCGGCGGTGGACTCGGGCAAGAAGGCGCTGGAGGCAACCCGCGCGGGTTTCGACGTGGGCACGCAGACGATGACCAACGTGCTGATCCAGATCCAGAACCTCACCCAGGCCGAAAGCGAGTACTCGCAGGCGCGCCACCAGTTCGTGCTGAACAAGCTGATGCTGAAGCAGTCCTCGGGCACGGCGGACATCAAGGACATGGAAGCGATCAACACG